>NZ_SNWG01000007.1 GCF_004362195.1 Microbacterium sp. BK668 | reverse complement strand
TGAAGTGGCCCCCGGAAGTTGGACTGGCCATTTGAGAGCCTAAGTCGCAAGGGCCTGCGCTCGGTATTGCACCGGGCTCAGGCCCTTGAGCTTTGTGGAGATCCGGTCGGTGTTGTACCAGGCGATGTACTCGTCGAGCGCGTCGGTGAACGCGTCTACGGTGGCGAAGGTCGCGTGATGGAAGAGTTCTTCCTTGAGGTGTCCGAAGAAGCTCTCGATGACGGCGTTGTCCAGGCAGGTCGCTCGCCGCGACATCGACTGGACCGCGCCGGCGTCGGCGAGGATCTGACGCCACGAGGCGTGCTGGTAGTGCAGACCCTGATCCGAATGCACCATCGGATGCTGACCCGCGGGGAGAGCGCCGACGGCGGCTCTCAGCGACGCGTTGGTCATCTCCACGGTCGGTGAGGTTCCGCAGGTGTAGGCGATCACGGACCGGTCGAACAGGTCCATGATCGGCGACAGGTAGACCTTGCGGTCGCCGACGCGGAACTCGGTGACGTCGGTGACCCACTTCTGGTTCGGGGTGGCCGCGGTGAACTGCCGTTCCAGCAGGTTCGGGGCGATCTTGCCGACCTCTCCCTTGAACGAGGTGAAGCGGCGGCGTCGACGCACGTGGCAGACCAGACCGAGCTGACGCATCAGCTTCAGCACCGTTTTGCGCGCCACCCGCCATCCATCACGCCGCAGCACCGTGTGCACGCGACGATGCCCGTAGCGGCCCTTGGCTGCCGTGAACACCTGGGTGATCGCGGCTTTCAGGTCCGTGTCCGGGTCCGGTCGGGCGAGCCTGGCCTGATGGTAGAAGAACGTCGACCTGGCCAGGCCCGCAACGCTCAGCAGCACGCTCAGCGGGTGATCGGCCTTGAGGGAGATGACGGCCTGAACCTTCACCGTCGTCCTTGCTCCCTCAAGGCCCGCAGTTTTCCCAAGTACGCGACCTCCGCGCGCAGACGCTCGTTCTCACGCCGCAGCCGGGTCAGCTCACTCGCCTCGGCACCCGAATCATCCGGGACAGCCGGCGCGCGACCTTTCGGCTTGGGGCGCAGCGCCTCCGAGCCCCCGTCACGCAGCGATCGCGCCCACGCCGTGACCAGCTGCGGGGACGACAGCTCGAACTCCTGCGCCAACGCCAGCGCCGTCTCACCCGCAACGTAGCGTCGAGCGACCTCGAGCTTCGTCTCGTACGAGAACGTCCGCCTCGTCCGCTTGGTCACCAGCGCTCCCGCCCCGCGCAGCCGCCAACGGTCATACAACCGGCCGACCGCCGAAGCGCTCACACCCAACCGCGCAGCCGCCGCGTCCTTCGCCGAACCGGCCTCGAACAACGCTACTGCGGCAACCCGCTGAGCCTCAGACAGAGAACTCCGTGGATGCATGAAAGTGCTCCTCGAAAGTCAAACTGAATTCCTCAGTCCAACTTCCGGGGAGCACTTCA
>NZ_SNWG01000006.1 GCF_004362195.1 Microbacterium sp. BK668 | reverse complement strand
TTATTTGGCATTTGACAAGTGCACGCTGTTGAGTTCTCAAGGATCGGATGCTCCCGCAGCTCAGCCTCACAGCCTCACCCACAGGGCAACTTCTCTATCTTACTCGCCTCGGCCGGCCTGTCAAATCGGCGCCGTTCGACTCGAGAGCAAAGCGGCCGCCGATGATGGGCTCATCGGGCGAAGATCGCTGCCCCGGTTCTCGGCTATCCGCCGTCTCGCTGGGCAACTTGTCTATAGTAGACCGGCGCCTGGCGATCGTCCAACCCAGCCAGGATCCCGGGCGTGTCGCAGGGTCTCGCGCCTGGTGCGCGGCTCAACCGCGCACGGCGAGCGCGAAGGGCAGGACATCGGTGGCGCCGACGAGGCGCAGTTCGCGGGCGGCGACGGTGAGGGTCCACCTGCTGTCGACGAGGTCGTCGACCAGAAGGACCGGCCCCCGCGGCGCCTCGATCCGGGCAGCCGAGAGTCTGCCCCACAGGCCGGAGAGCCGGAACACGCTGTTGCCACCCGGCCCGCCGGTCGGGCCACCGTCGAGGAGGTCGAGCGTGCCCAGCATCGGCAGACGACCGGCCGCAGCGATCCCGCCGGCCGTCGTGGCGACGAGTTCGGCCCTCGCCCGCGACGGCATGGCGACCACGCCCACGGGCCGCTGCTGCCACTTCCACTCCCCCAGCACCCTGAGGCACGCATCCAGCAGGTCGGGCGGGATCGCGCCATCCGCCGAGCCGGGGGCGAACATCTCGCGGAGCCTGCCGCCCCAGCCGAGATCCGTGAGGCGCGCGAGCGCGCGCCCCTCCTCCATCTGCTCGTCGGCGGGTATACGACCGCGGACCGGGAGGCCGAGTCGGTCGGCGCCGGCGGGCCATTGCCGTCGCGGCTCGATCGGCACGCCGACGCGATCGAGGGCGGCGGACGCGGCATCCGTCGCCCCTTCCCGGATCTGTGACGAGAACCACGGACCCGCACAGTTGTCGCACCGGCCGCACGGCTCGGCGGTGGCGTCGTCGAGGGATCGCTGGAGGAACTCCATGCGGCAGCGGTCCGTCGACTCGTACTCGAGCATGTGCTCCTGCTCGGCGACGCGCTCTGTAGCGATGCGGGAGTATCGCTCCTCGTCGTACGTCCATGGCCGCCCCGTCCCGATCCACCCGCCGCGGACGCGCTCCACCGCCCCGTCGACGTCGAGGACCTTCAGAAGGAGCTCGAGCGGTGTGCGACGGATGTCGACCAGCGCCTCGAGCGAAGGCGTCGAGACAGGGCCGTTCGCAGCCGACAGTGCACTCAGCACGCGCTCGGCCCGTTCCCGATCGGGCATCGACGCGGTCGCGAAGTACTGCCAGATGTCGCGGTCCTCCGCGCCCGGAAGGAGAAGCACATCGGCCGATGCCGTACCGCGGCCGGCACGCCCGACCTGCTGGTAGTACGACACCGGCGAGGACGGGGCGCCGAGATGCACGACGAAGCCGAGGTCCGGCTTGTCGAACCCCATCCCCAGCGCGCTGGTCGCAACGAGAGCCTTCACCCTGTTCTCTTTGAGCAGCCGCTCCGACTCCTCCCGCTCCTCGCTGTCGGTCTGACCCGTGTAGGCGCGGACCTCGTGCCCGTGCTCCCTGAGCAGCCGGGCGGTGTCGATGGCGGCCGACACGGTCAGCGTGTAGATGATGCCGGAGCCCGGCAGGTCGCGGAGATGGCTGAGCAGCCAGGCCAGCCGGCTCGCGCCATCTCGCAGGCGCAGCACGCCCAGGCGCAAGGACGTCCGGGCAAGCGGTCCACGGACGATGAGGACCTCCGCCGTGCCGGCGCCCGGTGCGAGGTCTGCGAGCTGCTCGGCGACGTCGGCCACGACGCGCGCATTGGCCGTCGCGGTCGTCGCGAGCACGGGCACGTCCGCAGGCATGCGCGCGATGAGCTCGCGGAGTCGGCGATAGTCGGGCCGGAAGTCGTGACCCCAATCGCTGATGCAGTGCGCTTCGTCGACGACGAGGAGGCCGATCCGCGGAAGGAGTTCGGGCAGCTGGTCGTCGCGGAACGAGGGATTGTTGAGGCGCTCGGGAGAGACGAGCAGGACGTCCACCTCGTCGCGCACGAGCTGCCCGTGCACGTCCGCCCATTCGTGCGCGTTCGTGGAGTTGATCGCCACGGCGCGGACGCCGGCTCGCCAGGCGGCCGCGATCTGATCGCGCATCAGCGCCAGGAGAGGCGACACGAGCACCGTCGGACCCGTACCCCGCCGTCTGAGAAGGAGCGTGGCGACGAAATACACCGCGGACTTGCCCCAACCGGTGCGCTGCACGACCAGAGCGCGACGGCGTCCGTCGACGAGTGCCGCGATCGCCTCGAACTGACCGTCGTGGAACGCGGCATCCTCTCGGCCGACGAGGAGCCGCAGAATCTCGAGCGCCTCGTCGTGCAGCGACGGCGTGGGGGTCATACACCCAGCCTTGCGCATGGCGCCGACATGCGCGTCCGGCGTCGCTCGCCAGCCGGGCGGCGCGTACCGATGGTCCTCGTCGGGCTCTCCGGACATCCGGTGGGGGCGTGCGGGGTAAGACGTCGAACGCCCCTGACGGGCTGCTCGTGGTCGCCGTCTCGAGCGCGACGACGCCGACCGGATGCCCGGCGTGCGGGGTGGCGTCCTGGGCGATCGGGCAGCTGCGTCGAGAGCACGCGACTGTCGCGGCGATCGCCCGCAGTACTTGTCGCGTGGCAATGCGCGCGACATCTCCGCGCCGCCTACGCGAAGGACCTCGCCGAAGGTCGGCGGATCGCCGAGAAGGTCGTCGACACGTTCCATGCCTGCCCGATACCCGCGATCGCCCGCTGGCTGGTGCGCGGGGTCGCCGGCACCATCTCCGTTCGCCTCAGCGCTTGTCGAAGCGCGCTCCAGCTGGGTTGGGTGGCAGCACAGTCAGCACAAGGAGGATCACGTCGCCGACGGACGGCAGCAGCCTGAGCAGTACCAACCATCCCGACAGATTGACGTCGTGGAGGCGGCGAACCGCGATGGCGATCTGCGGGATGAGCGTCACCACGGCCCACCCGGCTGCAAGGGCGATTCCGATGTTGAACGCGGGGCTGAGGTAGAACACATCCCCTTCAGCGTTGAGACCTCCAGTGGCGAAGCCGATTCCCAGAGCCAGAGCGGCGAGAACCAGGTACACCAATGTGGTCGCGAGCTGCCACCACCAGTACTCCGAGCGGCTGGCGCGGCCCGAGAACGTCGCGTACTTGCGGAAGAACCGGACAATGGCTTGTCCGAACGAGGCCCCGTAGAGCGGTTCGGCGATCGAGGGCGAGGGAGGTGTGCTCATGCGGCACACTCTAACGAAATCGACCCCTTGTAACGCGAAATGGCCACCCAGCGTTGGGTGGCCATTTCTCGGAAGAAGTCCGGCGGTGTCCTACTCTCCCACAGGGTCGCCCCTGC
>NZ_SNWG01000005.1:3807-5634 GCF_004362195.1 Microbacterium sp. BK668 | reverse complement strand
GACCCCTTGTAACGCGAAATGGCCACCCAGCGTTGGGTGGCCATTTCTCGGAAGAAGTCCGGCGGTGTCCTACTCTCCCACAGGGTCGCCCCTGCAGTACCATCGGCGCTGAGAGGCTTAGCTTCCGGGTTCGGAATGGGACCGGGCGTTTCCCTCTCGCTATGGCCGCCGAAACACTATTGATGTTTCAGTCTGCACAACAAAAAGTCTTTGGTTGTGCGGTTCCCGACCGTACATCGAGAACCACTCAGTGGACGCAAGCACCAGCAAATCGGTGTGTTATCAAGTCATCGGCTTATTAGTACCGGTCAGCTTCACGTGTTACCACGCTTCCACATCCGGCCTATCAACCCAGTAGTCTGGCTGGGAGCCTCTCGCCCGAAGGCATGGAAGTCTCATCTTGAGGCCGGCTTCCCGCTTAGATGCTTTCAGCGGTTATCCATCCCGAACGTAGCTAATCAGCGGTGCTCTTGGCAGAACAACTGACACACCAGAGGTTCGTCCAACCCGGTCCTCTCGTACTAGGGTCAGATCCTCTCAAACTTCCTACGCGCGCAGCGGATAGGGACCGAACTGTCTCACGACGTTCTAAACCCAGCTCGCGTACCGCTTTAATGGGCGAACAGCCCAACCCTTGGGACCTACTCCAGCCCCAGGATGCGACGAGCCGACATCGAGGTGCCAAACCATGCCGTCGATATGGACTCTTGGGCAAGATCAGCCTGTTATCCCCGAGGTACCTTTTATCCGTTGAGCGACAGCGCTTCCACAAGCCACTGCCGGATCACTAGTCCCGACTTTCGTCCCTGCTCGACCTGTCAGTCTCACAGTCAAGCTCCCTTGTGCACTTACACTCGCCACCTGATTGCCAACCAGGTTGAGGGAACCTTTGGGCGCCTCCGTTACTTTTTGGGAGGCAACCGCCCCAGTTAAACTACCCACCAGGCACTGTCCCTGAACCGGATTACGGTTCTAAGTTAGACATCCAGAGTGACCAGAGTGGTATTTCAACAACGACTCCACGGTAACTGGCGTCACCGCTTCAAAGTCTCCCACCTATCCTACACAAGCCACACCGAACACCAATACCAAGCTGTAGTAAAGGTCACGGGGTCTTTCCGTCCTGCTGCGCGTAACGAGCATCTTTACTCGTAATGCAATTTCGCCGAGTTCGCGGTTGAGACAGTTGGGAAGTCGTTACGCCATTCGTGCAGGTCGGAACTTACCCGACAAGGAATTTCGCTACCTTAGGATGGTTATAGTTACCACCGCCGTTTACTGGGGCTTAAATTCTGAGCTTCGCCTTGCGGCTGACCCGTCCTCTTAACCTTCCAGCACCGGGCAGGCGTCAGTCCGTATACATCGTCTTGCGACTTGGCACGGACCTGTGTTTTTAGTAAACAGTCGCTACCCACTAGTCTCTGCGGCCTCCAAACGCTTTCGGAGCAAGTCCTAATACGTCGAAGGCCCCCCTTCTCCCGAAGTTACGGGGGCATTTTGCCGAGTTCCTTAACCACGATTCTCTCGATCTCCTTGGTATTCTCTACCTGACCACCTGAGTCGGTTTGGGGTACGGGCGGCTAGAACCTCGCGTCGATGCTTTTCTCGGCAGCATAGGATCACCCACTTTTCATCCGCATCGTGTCTCAGCCTGTATGAGTGACGGATTTGCCTATCACTCGGCCTACGCACTTGCACCAGGACAACCATCGCCTGGCTTGGGCTACCTTCCTGCGTCACACCTGTTAATACGCTAACCGCACCAGCATGGGGTCGTGCGCTAGCTCCAACGTTCGCACCCCGAAGGGATTGATACAGAGGAATCTC
>NZ_SNWG01000005.1:0-3714 GCF_004362195.1 Microbacterium sp. BK668 | reverse complement strand
AATTCGGGCACTTAGCACCACTGGATTGATTGGGGCGGTTCTTCGCCGGTACGGGAATATCAACCCGTTGTCCATCGACTACGCCTGTCGGCCTCGCCTTAGGTCCCGACTTACCCAGGGAAGATTAGCTTGACCCTGGAACCCTTGGTCTTTCGGAGGACGTGTTTCTCACACGTCTTTCGCTACTCATGCCTGCATTCTCACTCGTGTAGCCTCCACGGCTGGTTCACACCGCCGCTTCGCTGGCCACACGACGCTCTCCTACCCATCAACACGGCTGGACCACGAAGGCCTACCAATAATGTCAATGCCACAACTTCGGTGGCGTGCTTGAGCCCCGTTACATTGTCGGCGCGGAATCACTTGACCAGTGAGCTATTACGCACTCTTTCAAGGGTGGCTGCTTCTAAGCCAACCTCCTGGTTGTCTGAGCAACTCCACATCCTTTCCCACTTAGCACGCGCTTAGGGACCTTAGTTGGTGGTCTGGGTTGTTTCCCTCTCGACTATGAAGCTTATCCCCCACAGTCTCACTGCTGCGCTCTCACTTACCGGCATTCGGAGTTTGGCTGACGTCAGTAACCTGGTGGGGCCCATCGGCCATCCAGTAGCTCTACCTCCGGCAAGAAACACGCAACGCTGCACCTAAATGCATTTCGGAGAGAACCAGCTATCACGAAGTTTGATTGGCCTTTCACCCCTATCCACAGCTCATCCCCTCAGTTTTCAACCTAAGTGGGTTCGGCCCTCCACGACGTCTTACCGTCGCTTCAGCCTGGCCATGGATAGATCACTTCGCTTCGGGTCTAGGACACGCGACTGAATCGCCCTATTCAGACTCGCTTTCGCTACGGCTACCCCACTCGGGTTAACCTCGCCACGTATCGCTAACTCGCAGGCTCATTCTTCAAAAGGCACGCTGTCACAGCTGCTAGGGCTGCTCCAACGGTTTGTAAGCAAACGGTTTCAGGTACTATTTCACTCCCCTCCCGGGGTACTTTTCACCTTTCCCTCACGGTACTTGTCCGCTATCGGTCATCTGGGAGTATTTAGGCTTATCAGGTGGTCCTGACAGATTCACACGGGATTTCTCGGGCCCCGTGCTACTTGGGATACTCTTCGCGCCAAGGGAGGCATTTCGACTACGGGGTTGGCACCCTCTATGACCGGCCTTTCAATGCCGTTCGTCTATACCTTCTTGTAACGCCGGCCGCTCGGCAGAACAGCCCGAAAAGTCCCACAACCCCGAATACGCAACTCCTGCCGGATATCACACGTACTCGGTTTAGCCTGTTCCGGTTTCGCTCGCCACTACTAACGGAATCGCGGTTGCTTTCTCTTCCTGTGGGTACTGAGATGTTTCACTTCCCCACGTTCCCTCTACCCGCCCTATATATTCAGGCGGGAGTCACTGGGTCGGCACGCCGCCCAGCGGGGTTTCCCCATTCGGAGATCCTCGGATCAAAGTGTGCTTATCCACTCCCCGAGGCTTATCGCAGATTGCTACGTCCTTCTTCGGCTCCAGATGCCAAGGCATCCACCGTTTGCTCTTAAAGACTTGAAATCACATGAGTTGAATCGTCAATATGAAATTGACTAATGATCTTTAAGATCATCTATACGAACCGGCCGAAACCGGTTCGAAGATGCTCGCGTCCACTGTGTAGTTCTCAAAGTACGGGCGGTACCCTCTCCGCACGCCAGCACAGCCGGCGTCAGAAAAGGCCCTGAGGTTCGGTCGGCTCCGAAGAGCACATCCGGTCCCTCAGGACCCAACAGCGTGCATGCCCCCACCCGTCCACCCCAGGCCGTTCCAGCTGCAAGCAGCGTACTGAACCCGAGATCTCCCGATGAGAGCCCCGTCAAATGTTCCACCCATGAGCTGACCGGCTGAGACATTCGCTCAGAACCGGCGCCTGGACACCCGAAGGTGCCAGATGCTCCTTAGAAAGGAGGTGATCCAGCCGCACCTTCCGGTACGGCTACCTTGTTACGACTTAGTCCTAATTACCGATCCCACCTTCGACGGCTCCCTCCACAAGGGTTGGGCCACCGGCTTCAGGTGTTACCGACTTTCATGACTTGACGGGCGGTGTGTACAAGACCCGGGAACGTATTCACCGCAGCGTTGCTGATCTGCGATTACTAGCGACTCCGACTTCATGAGGTCGAGTTGCAGACCTCAATCCGAACTGGGACCGGCTTTTTGGGATTCGCTCCACCTTACGGTATTGCAGCCCTTTGTACCGGCCATTGTAGCATGCGTGAAGCCCAAGACATAAGGGGCATGATGATTTGACGTCATCCCCACCTTCCTCCGAGTTGACCCCGGCAGTATCCCATGAGTTCCCACCATTACGTGCTGGCAACATAGAACGAGGGTTGCGCTCGTTGCGGGACTTAACCCAACATCTCACGACACGAGCTGACGACAACCATGCACCACCTGTATAGAGACCTTGCGGGGCGACTGTTTCCAGACGTTTCCTCTATATGTCAAGCCTTGGTAAGGTTCTTCGCGTTGCATCGAATTAATCCGCATGCTCCGCCGCTTGTGCGGGTCCCCGTCAATTCCTTTGAGTTTTAGCCTTGCGGCCGTACTCCCCAGGCGGGGAACTTAATGCGTTAGCTGCGTCACGGAATCCGTGGAATGGACCCCACAACTAGTTCCCAACGTTTACGGGGTGGACTACCAGGGTATCTAAGCCTGTTTGCTCCCCACCCTTTCGCTCCTCAGCGTCAGTTACGGCCCAGAGATCTGCCTTCGCCATCGGTGTTCCTCCTGATATCTGCGCATTCCACCGCTACACCAGGAATTCCAATCTCCCCTACCGCACTCTAGTCTGCCCGTACCCACTGCAGGCCCGAGGTTGAGCCTCGGGTTTTCACAGCAGACGCGACAGACCGCCTACGAGCTCTTTACGCCCAATAATTCCGGATAACGCTTGCACCCTACGTATTACCGCGGCTGCTGGCACGTAGTTAGCCGGTGCTTTTTCTGCAGGTACCGTCACTTTCGCTTCTTCCCTGCTAAAAGAGGTTTACAACCCGAAGGCCGTCGTCCCTCACGCGGCGTTGCTGCATCAGGCTTGCGCCCATTGTGCAATATTCCCCACTGCTGCCTCCCGTAGGAGTCTGGGCCGTGTCTCAGTCCCAGTGTGGCCGGTCACCCTCTCAGGCCGGCTACCCGTCGACGCCTTGGTGAGCCGTTACCTCACCAACTAGCTGATAGGCCGCGAGCTCATCCCAGACCGAAATTCTTTCCAGACGTTGAAGATGCCTTCACGTCTCGTATCCGGTATTAGCAGCTGTTTCCAGCTGTTATCCCAGAGTCCGGGGCAGATTGCTCACGTGTTACTCACCCGTTCGCCACTGATCCAGGAAGCAAGCTTCCTTTCACCGTTCGACTTGCATGTGTTAAGCACGCCGCCAGCGTTCATCCTGAGCCAGGATCAAACTCTCCGTAAAGAAATAATGCCGACAACGACCGGAATAAGGCCGAAGCAGCGAGTTTGAACTGACCAAATGAGGATGCCATTGCTGACATATCCGTTACGCCAACCCCAAAGGGCCGACGATTTGATCCAAAGGAATCTCATCCAGCCAAAGCTGGAACGAGGTTATTTGGCATTTGACAAGTGCACGCTGTTGAGTTCTCAAGGATCGGATGCTCCCGCAGCTCAGCCTCACAGCCTCACCCACAGGGCAACTTCTC
>NZ_SNWG01000004.1 GCF_004362195.1 Microbacterium sp. BK668 | reverse complement strand
CTCGGCATCCGCTCTTCTTCGTCCTCCGGGTCTACCGCAGGTCGTCGACGATCCGGTTGAAGGTGGCCGACGGGCGCATGACCTCGTCGACGAGCTTCGTGTCGGGACGATAGTAGCCGCCGATGTCGACCGGCGAGCCCTGCACCGCGATCAGCTCGTCGACGATCGCCTGCTCCTCGGACGCGAGCGCCTCGGCGACCGGCGCGAACACCGCCGCGAGCTCGGGGTCGGCCTGCTGCCGGGCGAGCTCCTGGGCCCAGTAGAGGGCGAGGTAGAAGTGGCTGCCGCGGTTGTCGATCGTGCCGAGCGCGCGGCCGGGCGACTTGTCGTTCTCGAGGAAAGTGCCGGTCGCGGCATCCAGCGTGTCGGCCAGCACCTGCGCCTTGACGTTCCCGGTGAAGGTCGCGAGGTGCTCGAGCGATGCGGCGAGGGCGAAGAACTCGCCGAGGGAGTCCCAGCGCAGGTAGTTCTCGGCGAGAAGCTGCTGCACGTGCTTCGGGGCCGAGCCGCCCGCGCCCGTCTCGAAGAGGCCGCCACCGGCGAGGAGCGGGACGATGCTCAGCATCTTGGCGCTCGTGCCGACCTCGAGGATCGGGAACAGGTCGGTCAGGTAGTCGCGCAGGACGTTACCCGTGACCGAGATGGTGTCCTCGCCCTTGCGCAGGCGGTCGAGCGAGTACTGCGTCGCCTCGGCCGGCGCGAGGATCTCGATCGTGAGGCCGTCGGTGTCGTGCTCGGCCAGGTACTCGCGCACCTTCGCGATGAGGGCGGCGTCGTGCGACCGGTTCTCGTCGAGCCAGAACACGGCGGGGGCGCCGGTCGCGCGCGCGCGGGTCACGGCGAGCTTCACCCAGTCGCGGACGGCGATGTCCTTCGTCTGCATCGCGCGCCAGATGTCGCCGGGCTGCACCGCGTGCTCGAGGAGCACGTCGCCCGCACCGCTCACGACCTGGACGGTGCCGGCGGCCTCGATCTCGAACGTCTTGTCGTGGCTGCCGTACTCCTCGGCGGCCTGGGCCATGAGGCCGACGTTGGGGACCGTGCCGATGGTCGCGGGGTCGAGCGGGCCGTGCGCGATGACGTCGTCGATCGTGGTCTGGTAGACCGACGCGTACGACGAGTCGGGGATGACCGCTAGCGTGTCGGCTTCTCCGCCGTCGACGCCCCACAGCTTGCCGCCGTTGCGGATGAGGGCCGGCATCGAGGCATCCACGATCACGTCCGACGGCACGTGCAGGTTGGTGATGCCCTTGTCGGAGTTGACATACGACAGACGGGGGCCGCTTCCGAGACCGGCCGTGATGGCCGCGGCGATCTCGTCGCCGCCCTCGACGTCGGCGAGCCCGGCCAGGATCGCGCCGAGGCCGTCGTTGGGAGTGAGGCCGGCTTCGGCGATCCTGTCGCCGTAGCGGTCGAACACGTCGGCGAAGTAGGCCTTCACGACGTGTCCGAAGATGATCGGGTCGCTGACCTTCATCATCGTGGCCTTGAGGTGCACCGAGTAGAGGACGTCGTCGGTCTTGGCCGTCTCGAGCGTCTCGGCGAGGAAGGCGTCGAGGGCGGCGGCGGAGAGGAACGTGGCATCCACGATCTCGCCCGGGAGGACCTTCAGCCCCGTCTTGAGCTGCGTCACGGTTCCGTCGGCGCCGACGTGCTGGATCGTCAGGACGTCGTCGGCCGGGATGACCGTGGTCTTCTCGTTCGACTTGAAGTCGTCGTGGCCGAGGGTCGCGACGCGGGTCTTCGAACCGGCGGCGAAGGGCTTGTTGCGGTGCGGGTGCTTGCGCGCGTAGCCCTTGACGGCCAGCGGCGCGCGGCGGTCGCTGTTGCCCTCACGGAGGACGGGGTTCACGGCCGAGCCCTTGATGCGGTCGTAGCGGGCCCGGACGTCCTTGTCCTCGACGGTCTCGGGCTCGTCGGGGTAGTCGGGGATGTCGTAGCCCTGGCTCTGCAGCTCGGCGATGGCGCCCTTGAGCTGAGGGATCGACGCCGAGATGTTCGGCAGCTTGATGATGTTCGCCTCGGGCAGCGTGGCGAGTCCGCCGAGCTCGGCGAGGGCGTCACCGACCTGCTGCTCGGGGGTGAGCTTCTGCGGGAACGCCGCGAGGATCCGGCCCGAGAGCGAGATGTCGCGCGTCTCGACGTCGACCCCGGCCTGGCGCGTGACGGCCTGGATGATCGGGAGGAAGGAGGCCGTCGCGAGAGCCGGCGCCTCGTCGGTGTGGGTGTAGATGATGGTCGATTCGGTCACCTGAGTCGTCTTTCGTTCGGTCGCCTGCTCAGCCTATCGCAGGCGCCCAAAGTATCTTGACGTCGAGATATCGGCTCGTCACCCCGAGACTCGAATGTGCTCAACCGCGCGTGTTGCGGCTAGCCTGTGCACTATGGGCGACCTGCGACTTGTGGAACTGTCGGCGAGCACGATCGTGGCGGTCAACAATCTCTCCCTCAAGCCCGGGCAGGAGCAGTTCCTCGCCCCGATCTCGTACGCCGTCGCGGGCGCCGTCTCGAACCCCGCGACCGCCTGGCAGCGCGTCGTCCTCGACGGCGATGAGGTGGTCGGATTCGTCAGCGCCAACTTCGACGACGACGCGCCCGAGGAGCACTTCCGGTCGGTGCTGTGGCGCATCAACGTCGACGCCGACGACCAGGGCCGCGGCGTCGGCCGCTTCGCCGTCGAGAAGCTGCTCGAAGAGGCGCGCTCGCGCGGCAAGGACCATGTGGACGTGATCTACGAGGCGGGCGAGGGCGGTCCGGAGGCGTTCTTCCAGCGCGTCGGCTTCACCCCCGTCGGCGAGACGGAGTACGGCGAGGTCATCGCCGAGGTGCGCTTCTAGCCCTCCGCCCGCTCTGGGGCGGGGCCGGGCAGCGGCGGGGCCGCGCAGCGGCGGGGTCGCTCTACGGCGGGGTCGCGCAGTGCGCGCCCCCGCACTACGGCGGCGTCGCGCGTTGCCCCCCGCCCGCTCAGCGGTCGGATGATTCGCGTGCGGTCGGACTATCCGACTGGATCTGTCCGACGGGGCGCACACTCTCCGACCGGATGCCCCGGCATCGACGCCTCGTGAGAACCACGCCGCCTCTCCGACCGGATGCCCCGGCATCGACCCCTCGTGAAAACCACGCCGCCTCTCCTGGCTCTGAATCCGCGCCCCCGCATCCCCCGCCCGAAGCTTCCGCGGCCGCCATGTCCTCGCGCCGCGCTTGGCTCGGGTCGGATGATCCGCGCGCGGTCGGACGATTCCGCCGGATTGCTCCGACGCGGCGAGGTTCCTCCGACCGGATGCCGCCGCATCCGCTCCTCCTCAGGACCTCCGATCTGCGCCTTCTCCTCGTCTCCGGCACCCGGACGATCCGCCGGCCGCGAGGCGCGCCAGAATCGCCGGATGGATCTGCGCGAGTGGTTGAGCCGCAGCGACGGGATCGGTCACCGGGATGCCGCGCGCCTCGCGGGTTTCGGACCGCGACAGCAGACGCGCTGCATCGCAAGCGGTGAAGTGCACGTCGTTCGACGCGCATGGCTGGCCCTTCCTGACGCGGATGCGGAGTTGGTCGCCGCGGCGGGCGCCGGCGCACGCGTGACGTGTCTCTCTCTCGCGCGACGGCGCGGCTGGTGGATTCCCGAGGGAGTCGTCTCCGGGCGGCACTTCTCCGTCAAGCCGCACGGCCGAGCTCCCCGGGTCTGTGAAGACGCGGTCGTCCACTGGAGCCAGTCGATCGCTCCCGCGCCGCCGTTCGCCCTCACAGAGTCGCCCGAGGACGCGCTCGCGCATATCGCCTCGTGCGTCTCCGAAGAGGCCGCCCTCGTCGTGTGGGAATCGGCGATCCGGGTGGAGAGCATCTCGGTCGACGCCCTGAGGAACGTCCGCTGGAGATCGCTCGCAGCACGTCGCTGCGCGGAGCAGGTGAACGGCCTCTCCGATTCGGGCCTCGAAACCATTGCGGTGACGCGTCTCAGCAGGTGGGGCATCCCGATCCGTCAGCAGGCGGTCCTGGCGCGCAAGCCCGTGGATCTGCTCATCGGCGAGCGGCTCGTGGTCCAGATCGACGGGTTCGCGCACCATTCCAGCTCGGCTCAGAGGAGCCGGGATCTGGCGCACGATGCCGAACTGAGGCTCCGGGGATACACCGTGCTGCGATTCACCTACTCGCAGGTCGTACACGATTGGCCGACCGTGGAGCGCACCATCGCCCGAGCCATTGCCATGGGGGCGCACGTGGCCGCGTGACGGTCGGAGAAATCGAGCGCAGTCGGATGATCCGACGCGAAGGATCCGACCGAAGTGGATTTCTCCGACCGCGGTGCATGGCGGGCGACAGTCCACCGCCCGCCCCCCGCGGGGTGGGAGGGCGGATGCCTCGGCACGGGGATGACGGAAGCGTCGGCGCGGAGAGGACGGATGCCTCGGCGCAGGGAGGACGGATGCCTCGGCGCGGGGAGGGCGGATGCGTCGGCACGGCGCGGCCCGGCAGCCACGGATGCCTCGGCGCAGCGAGGACGGGAGCCTCGGCGCGGCACGGCGCGGCCCGGCAGGGACGGAGGCCAGGCCCGCACGCGCGGGGCCGAGGCATCCATCCGCTCCAGCGCTAGACCAGCGACTCCCGCCATGCGGCGTGCAGCTGCGCGAACTTGCCCGAGCCGCCGATGAGGTTTCCGGGGGCGTCGTCCTCGATGATGCGGCCGTGCTCCATGACGAGGACGCGATCGGCGATCGCGACCGTCGACAGGCGGTGGGCGATGATGATCGCGGTCCGGTCGGCGAGGAGGCTCTGCAGAGCCTCCTGGATGAGCCGCTCGCTCGGGATGTCGAGCGACGCCGTGGCCTCGTCGAGGATGAGCACGGCGGGGTCGGCGAGGAACGCCCGGGCGAACGAGATCAACTGCCGCTGCCCCGCGGAGACGCGGCCGCCGCGCTTGTTGACGTCGGTGTTGTAGCCGTCGGGGAGGTCCTCGATGAACTCGTCGGCGCCGACCGCGCGCGCCGCAGCCTTGATCTCGGCGAGCGTCGCGTCGGGCTTGCCGAGTGCGATGTTGTCGGCGACGGAGCCACTGAAGAGGTACGCCTCCTGCGTGACCATGACGATCGCGCGCCGGAGGTCCTTCGGGTGCAGCGATCGCAAGTCGACGCCGTCGAGCGTCACGCTCCCCTCGCTCGGGTCGTAGAACCGCGACACGAGCTTCGCGAGCGTGGACTTACCGGCTCCCGTCGTGCCCACGAGCGCGATGGTCTGGCCCGACGGGATGTCGAGCGAGAAGTGCGGCAGGATGACGCGCTCCCGGCTGTAGCCGAACGTGACGTCGTCGAAGCGCACGTGGCCGCGCGCGGTCCACAGGTCCACCGGATCCACCGGGTCGGGGACCGTGGGCTCCTCCTCGAGGACGCCCGACACCTTCTCGAGCGCCGCCGTGGCGGACTGGTACGAGTTGAGGAAGTAGGCGACCTCCTGCATCGGCGAGAAGAAGTTGCGGACGTACAGGACGGCCGCCAGGAGCACACCGACCTCGAGCGCGCCCGCCGACACCCGGAGGCCGCCCCACATCAGCACCAACGCGAGCGCGATGCCCGAGATCGCGATGAGGCCCGGCTCGAAGGTGCCGAAGATGCGGATCGTCCGGAGGTTGACGTCGCGGTAGCCGCTCGCGAGCTCGCCGAACTGCTCGTCGTTGCGCGGCTCCTTGCGGAACGCCTTGACCGCGCGGATGCCGGTCATGGTCTCGACGAACTGCACGATGACGTTCGCGCTGGCGGTGCGGGACTGCCGGTACGCCTTCTGCGACCGCGTGTAGAACCAGCGCATCAGCAGCAGCATCGGAATGCCCATGACGAGCAGGATGAGCCCCGACTGCCAGTCGAGCAGGAGCAGGGCGATCAGCGTGAACCCGCCGTAGAGGATGCCGGAGGTGAGCTCGTTCAGCCCGCCGTCCAGGAGCTCGCGGATCGAGTCGAGGTCGCTCGTCTGCCGCGAGATGATCCGGCCCGAGGTGTAGGACTCGTGGAACTCCAGGCTCAGCCGCTGAGTGTGCAGGAAGATGCGCTTGCGGAGGTCGAGCATGACGGCCTGCGTGAGGCGCGCCGCCACGACGACGTACCACCCGATCAGCGCGGCACCGCCGAGCGCCGAGGCGAGGTAGACGGCGACGACCATGATCGTCGGCATCCAGTCCGCCTGCTCGACCGCGGCGGGCAGCGCCGTGTCGATGCCGTACGCGATGAGGGCCGGCCCGAGCACGCGGAGGATCGTCGAGATCACGAGCACGGACGCGGCGAGCACGAGCTGCCAGCGCACGGGGCTCACGAGCGAGCCGAGCAGGCGCAGCGAGCGGCGCCGGATCTGGCGGCTCTCCTGGCGCGTGTAGTCGGAGCGGTCCTCGCCGCTCGTGCCGGTGACGGTCGCGCTCATCGGGCCACCTCCTTCGCTTCCTCTGCCTGCGGTGCCCGCACGCGGGCCTCTTCGAGCTCCAGACTCGAGATCACGTGTCGGTAGTGCTCGCTCGTGCGGAGGAGCTCGGAGTGCGTCCCCACCGCCGTGACCCGCCCGCGCTCGAGGAGTGCGACCCGGTCCGCGAGGGCGACGGTGGAGGGACGGTGCGCGACGATGAGCGCCGTCGTGTCGGCGAGCACCTGGCGCAGCGCCTCTTCGACGAGCGCCTCGGTGTCGACGTCGAGCGCCGACAGGGGGTCGTCGAGCACGAGCACGGCGGGCTTGGCCGCCACCGCTCGGGCGAGGGCGAGCCGCTGGCGCTGACCCCCCGAAAGCGACAGCCCCTCCTCGCCGATGATCGTGTCGGCCCCGTCGGGGAGGTCGTAGACGAAGGATGCCTGGGCCACCGCGAGCGCTTCGGCCAGAGCCGCGTCGGCCTCGGGGCTGCCGGGGGCGAGGTCTTCGCGACCGAGCAGCACATTCTCACGCACCGACGACGAGAACAGCGTCGCGTCCTCGAAGGCCATCGAGATGTGCCGCCGCAGCTCCGCGAGCCTGAGATCGCGCACGTCGACCCCGTCCAGGGTCACCCGACCGCCCGTCACGTCGTACAGCCGCGTCGGCAGGGTGGTGAGGGTCGTCTTGCCGGACCCCGTGAGCCCGACGAGTGCCATCGTCTCACCCGGCCGGAGGACGAGGTCAATGCCGTCGAGGAGGTCGCGCTGGGTGGCCGGGGCATCCTGATACCGGAAGTGCACGCCCTCGAAGGCGAGCTCTCCGCGCGGCTGGGAGATCGAGACCGGGTTCTCGGGGTCGGTGATCGTGTTCTGCTCGTCGAAGACCTCGAAGATGCGGTCGGTGGCGGTGCGTGCGTCGAGGAGGAACGAGAACAGGAACCCGATGGACTCCATGGGCCAGCGCAGCACCGTCGCCATCGCGAAGAACGCGAAGAGCTCCTGCACCTGCAGCTGACCGGTGGCGTTCAGCACGATCCCGACCGCGAGGCACGAGGCGAACGCGATGTCGGGCAGCAGCACGAGCCAGAACCAGATGAGCCCGATGGCGCGGGCTTTGTCGAGCTCGGTCTCGCGCAGCGTCTCGGCCTGGCGCGTGAACTGCCGGAGGGCGTGCTTGCCGCGTCCGAAGGCCTTGAGCACGCGGATGCCGTGAACGCTCTCTTCCACCGCCGTGGCCAAGTCACCCGCCTGGTCCTGACTCTGGCGCGTCAGGGCGCCGTATCGCTTCTCGAAGCGGTAGCCCGCGTACCAGATCGGGAGGGAGAAGATGAGGAACGTCGTCCCCAGCGCCCAATGCCAGCGGAACAGGATGAGCGACCCCACGAAGATCGTCAGGATGTTGACGAGCAGCAGGATGAGGCCGAACGCGAGCCAGCGGCGGATGACGCTGAGGTCCTGCATCATGCGGCTGAGCAGCTGGCCGGACTGCCACCGGTCGTGGAACGCGACCGGCAGGCGCTGCAGGCGCTGGTAGAAGCTCGTGCGCAGGTCGTACTCCACCGACGTCGCGGGCGTCAGCACGAACCAGCGGCGCAGCCAGATGAGTCCGGCTTCGGCGAGTCCCAGGGCGAGCACGACGGCGCTCGCACCGATGATCGGCCACAGCTCGCCCGAGGCGATGGGGCCGTTCTCGCCGACGAATGCCTCGAGCACGAGCGGGATCCCGAGCGCGACGAGGCTCGCCAGGAGCGCGCTGACGGCGCCGAGGACGAGCCGCGGCATGACGGGCTTGGCGAACGGGAGGAGCCTCGCGAGCGCTCGTGCGGTGGAGAGCCGGGTGGAGGGGGCAGTGGAAGTCATGATCCTTGTGGGGTGACGGATGCCGCGACATCGCGACGGAACAGCGAGGAGAGCGCACAGACGCGCGGAGGCCGGTCGACCGACCTGTCGAGGAGAACGCCGGCGGGCCCGAGGCTATGCCGGACCCGGGACGCGGCTAGTGCCGCGGGTCTCCTGCGGCGGGACGGGCCTTGCCGATCCACGTGCCGAGGACGAGGCGGAAGGCGACCGGCTGGATGTCGGCGACGGCCTGATACATGGCTTCCTCCTCGGATCGTGGGGTGCCGCGGGTCGCGCGACAGCCCTCCAGCCTAAGCCTGAGAGGATGCTGGATGCAAGGAGGAGTTGTGCGCGGGTTCGAGGCGTTTCGTCTCGGTCGCTGCGCTCCCTCGCTCAACGACCGGGAGAGGAACCCCGAGGCGTTTCGTCTCGGTCGCTGCGCTCCCTCGCTCAACGACCGGAGGTCATTCACGAGAAGGCAGAACCCTCGGTCGTTGAGCGAGCGAAGCGAGACGAAACGCGCCGACCGGCCGAGGAAGCCCGGGCGTTTCGTCTCGGTCGCCGCGCTCCCTCGCTCAACGACCGGGCAGGCTGCGCTCCCTCGCTCGACGACCGGGAGAGGACCCTGCGCTCCCCCCCTCGACGACCGGAGCGGGTGCGGGTCAGGCCGCTTCGCGGGCGAGGAGCGAGCGCTTCACCTCGAGCCCCCAGGCGAAGCCGCCGAGCGAGCCGTCGGATCGCAGCACGCGGTGGCACGGCACGAAGAGGGCCGGCGCGTTGCGGGCGCAGATGGATGCCGCGGCCCGCACGGCACTCGGCTGCCCGAGGGCGGCGGCGAACTCCGCGTAGGTGAGGGGCGCGCCCGGCGCGATGTCGCGCAGCGCGTGCCATCCGGCGAGCTGCATCTCGGTGCCGCCCTGCGCGACCTCGACCGACGTGATGGCGGACAGGTCGCCGCTGTAGTATGCGCGGGCGGCGGCCGCGGCATCCGTCTCCCCCTCCGTCACCGAGACCGGACGCAGCCGCGGGCTGATGCGCGCGAGAGCCGCCGCGGGGTCGGCGGTCCAGCCCGAGGCGAGCACACGGCCGCGCGCGTCGGCGACGATAGTGAAGGCGCCGTCGGGGGTGTCGATCGTCTGGATCGTGGCGGTGGTCATGAGGTCTCCAGAGTGGGGGCGGATGTACGCCGGGCGGGGTTCGGGGTCGAGAGGCCGGCGCGGCCCGCGGAGTCGACGCCGCGCGGGCGGGATGCCGGATCGACGCGGCGCGGGCGGGATGCCGGAGCCGCCGCCCACAGGTGAGCCATGAGGTAGCTGCGCCAGGGGGCCGTGCGGGCCGACCAGGCGACGAGTCCCGCCTGATCGGAGGGGATGCCGACGGCCGCGGCGCCCGCGCGGGCGGCGACGTCGCCGGGGAGGAGCACATCGGGATCTCCCAGCACCCGCATGCCGACGTAGTCAGCCGTCCACGGGCCGATGCCGGGCATCGCCAGGAGCGCGGCCCGCTGCTCCGGCCCGTCATCGCCGGTCGTGAGCGTGAGACTGCCGTCGGCGAGGGCCGTGGCGGCACCGAGCAGCGCGCGCGTGCGCGCCGCGGGCCCGCGCAGCACCTCGTGCCCGCGCTCCGCGATGGCCGCCATCGTCGGGAAGAGGAGGGTGTCGTCACCGAAGCCGTCGACCCGCTCGCCCAGCACGGAGGCGAGCGCCGTGAGCGCGGTGCGCGCGGCTGCGACGGTGATCTGCTGGCCGACCATCGCCCGGATGAGCATCTCGTGCGGGTCGGCGGCCCCGGGAACGCGGATGCCGGGAATCCGCGCGACGAGATCCGTGAGCGCCGGATGCCGGGCGAGCGCCTCGTCGACGGCGATCGGGTCGGCGTCGAGGTCGAACAGCCGCCGCGCGCGTGCGACGACGGCGGGGAGGTCGCGGAGGGCGGTGAGGCGGGCGCGGAGCCGGACGTGCCCGCCGTCGTCGAGGCGGAGCTCGAACCAGGCGGGGCCGCCCGCGAGCCGGAGAGTGCGGGAGAAGGTGGAGTCGGACGCGGTCTCGACGCCGGGGATCGCCCGCGCCCTCATCCAGGCGAAGAGGCCCGCGGCGTCCAGCGGGCCGCGGTGCGGCAGGATCAGGTCGATCGCGCCGGGGGCGTCGGCAGCCGCCGCGAAGGCGTGGGCAGGACGCCGTCGACGCGCACGGAGCTCGAGGGGCGGCATCCCGAACACCTCCCGCACGGTGTCGTTGAACTGCCGGACGCTCGCGAAGCCGGCCGAGAACGCGACGTCGGCGGCCGGCAGGTCGGTGCCGACGAGCAGCATGCGCGCCGTGTGCGCGCGGTGCGCGCGGCTGAGCGCGAGCGGCCCGGCGCCCAGCTCGGCCGTGAGCAGCCGGGTGAGGTGGCGAGGCGAATAGCCCAGCCGCCGGGCGAGACCCGGCACGCCCTCGCGCTCGACGACGCCGTCGGCGATGAGTCGCATGGCGCGCGCCGTCGTGTCACCGCGCAGGTTCCATGCCGGCGATCCCGGCGCGGCCTCGGGAAGGCACCGCTTGCACGCGCGGTAGCCCGCCTCGTGGGCGGCGGCGCTCGTGGCGTAGAAGGTGACGTTCGACTCCTTGGGCGTGCGGGCCGGGCAGCTCGGCCGGCAGTAGATGCCCGTCGAGCGGACGGCGGTGACGAACTGACCGTCGAAGCGCGGGTCGCGCGACTGGATGACGCGGTACCGCTCGGCGAACGACATCGCGACGGCCGTCGCCGTGCCGCCCGCCTCCGGCGGGCTGCTGTTCGTCACGGGGCTGCCCATGCGTCCACTCTGACACGCCCCGCAGACACCGGCTGGCGGAAATCGGACACGGCGGTGGCGGCATCCATCCCTCCCCTCCCCGCCCCCTGCACCGGCGAGGATGCGACCGAGCGCCGAGACAGCGGGTGTCAACCGCTGTCTCGGCGCTCAGGTGCGGTCTCGAGGTCAGAACCAGATCAGGAGCGGGGTCAGCCCTGCACGATCGCGAACCCTCCCACCGGCAGGACCACGTTGCGGGAGCCGTCGAACTCGGCCGTGCGCACGAGCCTTCCCGTCGCGTCGTAGACCGACGCGACCGACGCGGCGCCGGACTGGCCGACGACGACCGGCTGCGGCGACGCGGCCGACGAGTGCACCAGCTCGGTCCGTCCGCCGTCGCCGGTGAGGGCGAGCCGCGACACGAAGGGCCGGACGAGGAGCGCGTCGAGGGTGAGCGTGCCCTGCGTCACGGCGACGTCGAGCCCCGCGCGGTCGGCCGCGACCCACTTCGAGAGCTGCCGCGGCAGCAGCACCCCCGGCACGGGCGAGATGCCCTGCTCGAAGCCGCTCTCGGTGAGCGTCCCGATGGGCCGATGGTGCGACGTCCACCGCGACGTGCTCGACGACCCCGGCATCGACCACACGACCGGTTCGACCCAGCGGGAGGTGTCGTCGGCGCCGATGTCGAAGGTCGCCCGCTGGCCGGCCGTGAGGCGCAGGGCGCTGCCCGACCAGAGCGACTCACCCGTCCACGCCTCGGGCGTGAACACCGTGCCATCGGTCTGCGCCCCCTCGGCCTCCACGACGCGCAGCCCCGCTCGCTCGGCGACCGTCGCGACCGACTGGGCGCGCTCGGCGAGCGCGGGCCGGGCGTCCAGCGCGAGCATCGTCAGCAGCCCGTGGATCGTGCTCTCGGCGCCGCTGTTGCGGTTGACCGAGCCGTCGGGCTGCAGGCCGTCGTACGTCACGCCCGTCGCGGGGTCGTACATGACGGCTCCCGACCGGTTCGCCCCGAAGAACCACGCCGCCTGCATCGCGGCGAGGTCGGCGAAGCCCGCCGACCCCGTCGCATCGGCGACGGCGAGGAGCGACTGCACCCGCGAGTCCGCGCCATAGGCGATCTGCACGCGGTCGCTCGGAGTCGGGAACCATCCGTTGTCGGGGCCTCCGGCCGTCAGGAGCGTCGGGGTGAAGACGGCCGAGTCGCGGACCGCGGGCCGCAGGAGCGCAGCATCGCCCAGGGCGACGGATGCCTCGGCCAGCGCCGCCGGCATCTGCGACCCCCACGCGTGCCACATGCTGCGCGACTGCGCCCACGGGAGGATCGCGCCGTACGGCCACGAGCGCTCGTCGCCGGCCGACATCGCCGCGATGCCCTCGGCGAGCTCGCGCATCGCCTCGGCCGCCGCGGTGTCGCCCGGCGCGGCCTCGACCCGCGCCGCGAGCCCGAGCACGGCCTCGGCCGAGGCATCCGCCCCGTCCACGATGAGCCACGCAGGCACCCGCATCCCGTCCGACACCGCCCACTCGCCGTACCGGACCAGAACCTGGCGGTTCAGCGCGTCGATGGAGAGAGCGAGCCGGTCCTCCAGGAACGCGGCGAACTCGGGGGATTCTTCCGCGAACGCGGCGTAGCCCTCGCCCAGGGCCCAGATCGTCCGTGCGAGCCAGTAGCTCGGGCCCGAATCCGAGGGGTCGGGCAGCTCGACCGGCTCGGCGGAGGGGGTGAGGGTACCGTCCGCCTGCATCCACAGCACGACGTTGCCGGCGTTCGGTCCGTCGATCGTCTGGAGGTACGCGATCGAGCGGAGGAGCTCGTAGGCCGAGTCGCGGCTCGAGTCCTCCCCCGTGAGCTGCCAGTGCCGGAGGTACACCACCGCGGCGCGCGCGATGTCGTCGGCGTTGTAAGCGCCCTGCCGCCAGTACCCCGTCGCGGGGTCGAGGCCGCCGCCGCCGACCCGCTCGAACGTGCCGCCCGGGCGCGCGTCGGCGTACGTCCACGGAAGCGTGAGCGTCGGCTCCTCGGCGAGGCGATACGTCGTGTGGCCCTCGACGTCGGCCGGCGGCGTCGCCTGGTCGAGCAGGAAGTCGAGGTGCGCGAGGTTCGTGAGCGGCGCGACGTCGAGCGTGGCCGTCGCGCGATACGGGAGGGGAGTGGATGCCGAGGCCGGCGGCGCCGCGAGCGCCACCGTGAGCGCGATCGCGGCACCCGCGACCCACGCACCTCGCCGTGCGTAGAGATCCATCGATGTTTCCTTTCTTGTGCGCCGGGCGAGCGGCGCGGGGTGGTCGGTGCTGGCGCGCCGGGCGAGCGGCGCGGGGTGGTCGGTTCTGCCGCGCCGGGCGAGCGGCGCGAGGTGGGGTCAGGGGCGGTCGTCGCCCGTCCGCTCGAGAAGCGCGACGCCGATCTTCGAGTCGGCCATCCCGTAGAAGACGAAGAGCTGCCCGTCGATCTCCTCGATCGCCGTCGGGAAGACGACGTTCGGGACGATGCCGCTGCGCTCCTCCTCCGTCTCGGCCTTGAGGAGCGGCTGAGCGGTGCGGGCGAGCACGCGAGCGGGGTCCGCGGCATCCAGGATCATCGCCCCCGCCGCATAGTTGACGTTCTGCTGCTGCGAGAACGCGCTGTCGATGACGCCCGTGACGCCGTGGTGCAGGATGAGCCACCCCTCCGGCACCCGCCGGGGAGGCGGGCCGCCGCCGATCTTCAGCTCCTCGAAGTCGTAGCGTGGCCCCGCGACGAAGCGGTGCTGCTCCCACAGGACGATGTCGGCGATGTCGGCGCGCACCGCTTCGAGCGGGACGTAGCTGATCCAGATGGACTGCCGCGGATCGTCGACGCCGGCCGGGAGGCGCACGCCCTGCCCGGGCTTGGTCTCGCCGAGGTCCCACATCGGCCGGTGGAGCACCGCGAGCGCCTCGGTGCCGTCCGGCGCCGTGAGCGGCTCGGGGAAGAACACCGTGTCCTTGTTGTGGAACAGGTTGAGGTCCATGTCGAGCGCGTCGTCGTAGCGGAAGAGCGCGGGCCCGAGACGCCTCCACTCGCGCAGATCGGTCGACACCGCGACGGCAGTCCTCGGACCGAGCGGTCCGTACGCGACGTACGTCATGACGTGGAGGCCGAGCGCCTCGATCCACGTGATGCGCGGATCCTCGACGCCGGCGTTGCCGACACCGCGCTCCCAGCCTCGGTCGGGCTCGAGGACGATGCCCTCGCGCTCGACCCCGACCGGCACGCCCCCGTCGACGACGACGCGGGCCAGGCCCACACGCGAGACGTTGCCCGCGGCGACGAGGCGCGGGAGCAGGTAGAGCTCGCCCTCGGGACCGCGTCCCGACGCCGGATTGAGCACGCCCTCGGCCTCGGTCGGATCGCCCGGGTCGGGCGTCATGAGCACGCCGACCCGCGTGAGGCGGTAGGGGACGGTGGGGTCTGGCATGGTCATCCCTTCACTCCCGATCCGAGCTCGTTCGACGTGAACCACCGCTGGAACACGAGGAACAGCACCACCGCCGGGATGGCGAGCACGACGGCGCCGGCGAGCATGGCTCCGAACGGGTTGGCCGTCGAGGCCGCGATGTTGGAGATGAAGTTGGCGAGCGAGACGGCCAGCGGCTGCATCGACGCCTCCTTCGTGATGAGGAAGGGCCAGAGGAACTCGTTCCACGGGCCGATGAAGGTGAGCAGCACGACCGTCAGGAGAGCGGGTCGCACGAGCGGCAGTGCGACGCTCCACAAGAGCCGCAGCTCCCCTGCCCCGTCGATGCGGGCGGCGTCGAACATCTCCTTGGGGAGCTGCAGGAAGTACTGCCGGAAGATGACGACGGCTGTCGAGTTGATGAAGAACGGGATGATCATGCCCAGGTAGCTGTCGGACAGGCCGTAGTCGCGCGCGATCATCACGTACAGCGGGATCATCAGCAGCTGGAAGGGCACGACCTGCACGAGGAGCGCCAGCGCGAACACGGTGCCGCGTCCCCGCCAGTGCAGCACCGCCAGGGCGTACCCGGCGAGAAGACCGAACACGACGGTGCCGAGGATCGCCCCCATCGTGAAGATCCCCGAGTTCGCCAGACCCGTCAGCAGGTTGATCCGCTCGTTGATCGCGACGTAGTTGTCGGCGCTGATGTTCGCCGGATCGGGGAACGCTCCGGCGACGGTCGGGTCGGGGTCGGTCTGCAGCGAGCCGATCACCATGTAGTAGAAGGGGAAGAGGAACGCGAGCGCGCCGATCGACAGCACGACGTAGAGCGCGACCTTGCTTCCGAGCGCGCGCCTCATGACTCCTCACCCCCGACGAACTTGCGCTGGATGGCCGCCAGAGCCAGCACCATGATGATGAGCATCACGCCGATGGCGGCTGCCACATCCGGATTCCCCTGCTGGATGCCCTTCTGGTAGATGAGCAGGACGGGCGTCGCCGAGGCGCCGTTCGGCCCTCCGCCGCCGGTCAGCAGGTAGGGCTCCGTGAAGAGGTTCGCCCCCGTGATCGTCGAGAGCAGCACCACGAGGAGCGTCGCGGGACGCACGCCCGGCACCGTGACGCTGAAGAACTGCCGCACGCGTCCGCCGCCGTCCATAGAGACCGACTCGTAGAGCTCCTTCGGGATGTTCTGCAGCGCGGCGAGGTACAGCAGGATGTAGAACCCCATCCCCTTCCACGTGACGAAGAAGGCGATCGTCGGCATCGCGAGCGCGGAGTTGACCAGCCACGAGGGATTCGGGGCGAGCGGCCCGAGGATCTGGTTGATCAGACCGTTCTTGGCGAAGAGGAACATCCACACCGCGACGACGGCGACGGATGCTGTCACGTACGGCACGTAGTAGCTCACGCGGAAGAAGGTCTTCGCGTGGACGACCCGGTTGAGCGCCGTCGCGAGCAGGATCGAGATCACCACCGTGAGCGGCACGTTGATGACCAGGAACACCCCGACGTTGTAGAACGACTGCCACACCTTCGGATCGGACAGCACCGCGACGTAGTTCTCGAAGCCGACGAAGGGCCGGTCGACCTGCGCGCCGGGCGCGGCGAAGAAGTAGTCGTGGAACGACATCCAGACCGCGAAGACGATCGGATAGGCGAAGACGAGCGCGATGAAGGCGATGTAGGGCGCCGAGAGCAGCACCCCGATGGGGTTCTCCCCGAGGATGCCGCGCCGCCGCCGGCCCCGCCCCTGCTCCCGTGCGGGCGGTCCCGGCCGGGCGGGGTCGTTCTTCCCCGTCCGGCCGGCCGGTCCCGCGACCGTGGTGGTCATGTCAGCTGCCCGATGCCAGCGAGTCGATCTTGTCGGCGGCATCCTGGAGGAAGGCCGAGACATCCTCCTCGCCGAAGATCACGGACTTCGAGTAGCCGTCGCGGAACGTCTGCCAGATCTCGACCGAGTTCTGGACGTTGGGCACCTCGACGGTGCGCGAGGCCTGGTCGCCGAACTGCTCGTAGGCGGCGTTCGCCGAGAAGTAGTCGGGGTAGGTCTCGGTGAGGTTCTGGCGGAGCGGCATCTGCCCCGTCGACTCGAGCCACTTGCCGTCCTGGTCCTCGCTGGTGGCGAATTTCAGGACGTCCCAGGCCGTTCCCTTGTTCTCGCACGCGCTGAACATGCCGACGTTCTTGGCGTCGCTGAAGGTCCACGTCTCGGCCGGATCCGTGCCGTTCTCGGTCGGCACCGGGACGGCGCCCCAATCGACGTCCTCGTAGACCGAGATCGCCCACGGGCCGACGATCGCCATCGCGGCGTAGGCGTCGGCGAACGCGTCGCCCTGGTACTGCTCCCGGCCGGCGAGACCCTCGTCGTAGAGCGTGCGCCAGAAGTCGGCCACCGTCGCGCCGTCTTCGCTGTTGAACGTCGCTGCGCCGTCCTCGACGAGCTGCGTGCCACCGGTCTGGGCGGCGTAGAGCGGGTAGAAGTCGAACCAGGACTGGAAGAACTCGCTCGTCGGGGCGGGGTTGATCGCGAAGGGGGCCACACCGGACTGCGAGATGGTGCGTGCCGTCTCGAGGAACTCGTCGTACGTCGACAGCTTCGGGTTCTCGGGGTCGAGCCCGGCCTGCTGGAAGAGCGCCTTGTTGTAGAAGATCATCACGGGGTTGCTCTTCCACGGGAACTGGTAGAAGCCGCCGTCCTCGGACCGGTACTGCTCGGCGATGTCGCCGCTGCGCTCGGTGATGTACGAGTCGCCGTCCTCGAAGTCCGACAGGTTGACCAGGCCGCCCTGCTTCTGGAAGCCCGGCACCGCGGCGGGCGAGGTGTTGAACACGAGGCACGGAGCGTTGCCCGCCGTGATGGCGGCGCCGATGACCTCCTCGCTCGACTTGCCGGCCGGGATCTCCTGCGCCTTGATCTGCTCGTCGGGGTGGTCGGCGTTCCACGCCTCGACCATCTGCTTGCCCCACTCGATCTCGGCCTCGTTGTTGGAGTACCAGATGGTGATGTCGCCCTTGCTGTCCATCCCCTCGCCGGCCGAACCGCCGCCTCCTCCGCACGCGGTGAGGGCGAGGGCTCCCGCGGCGACAGCCGCGAGAGTCAGAATGCGTCGTCGCATGTCGTGCTCCTTGTTCTCGGCGGCTCAGCCGCTCTGATCGTTCGGCGCGGGTCCGGTGGAGTCGCGCAGGGCGAGGGTGGATGCGGGGAGGTCGAGCCGCACGCGCTCCCCGCCGCCGATGGCGTCGAGGAGCGTGCGCGCCGCGACCCGTCCCCACGCACGGGCGTCGGTGGTGACGCTCGTGAGTGCAGGGTGCAGGTATCGGCCGAGGTCGGTGTCGTCGAATCCGGTGATCGACAGGTCGCGCGGCACGACGATGCCGCGCCGCTGGGCCACGCCGAGTCCTGCGGTGGCCATGTGGTCGTTCGAGTAGACGATGGCGGTCGGGGCATCCGGCGCCGACAGGATCGCCTCCGTTGCGGCGGCTCCTTCGGCAGCGCTGAAGTCGGTCTCGATGGAGCGGCCGTCGGCACCGGCTGCCGTGACGGCCGCGTGGAACGCATCGCGGCGGCGCTTGGAGTGAAGCATCGCGTCAGGACCGGCGACATGCGCCAGCCGGCGGTGGCCGAGGGCGACGAGATGCTCGACGGCGGAGTGGATGCCGGCGCCGTCGTCGACGGCGACCGAGGAGAACGGGCTCTCGACGTCGGGGACGCCGAGCGTCACGGCGGCCAGCCCCAGTCCCGCGACCAGCGGCACCCGCTCGTCGGCGGCCCGCAGATCGGTGAGGACGACGCCGTCGACGCGCCGGTCGACGGCGAGCCCACGATACGTCGCCTCCTCCTGTCGTCCGGGATTGGCGACGGCGAGCACGAGCACCTGTCCCGAGACCGAGAACTCGTCCTCGAGCCCGGCGATGAAGGAGTGGAAGAACGGGTCGGCCGCGATGACGTCGGCGCTGCGCCCGATTACGAGCCCACACGCGAACGAGCGCCCCGTGCTGAGCGACCGGCCCTGCAGGCTGGGCGTCCAGCCGAGCTCCCGCGCGACCTCGAGGATACGGCTGCGGGTCTCGGGGGCGACACCGGGGCGCCCATTGAGGGCGAACGAGACGAGCCCCTTGCTGACCCCGGCACGGCGCGCGACGTCGGCGATGGTCGGCGGCGTCTGACCCATCTCCGTCACTCCTTCGTGCACGCCTCGCTGCGCGGATGCGGCCATCTCTGCCGCCACTAAACCGGTTCAGATGCGCGTCGAGAAGTGTCTTGCGGCGACGGGAGAACGGGAGGACAATGCGCCCTCCCACCGGGCCGCTAGTGGAAGAAGTGGCGCTCGCCGGTGAAGAACATCGTCACGCCGGCCCCGCGCGCCGCCTCGATGACCTCGTCGTCGCGGACGGATCCGCCGGGCTGCACGATCGCCGAGATGCCGGCGTCGAGAAGCACCTGCGGGCCGTCGGCGAACGGGAAGAAGGCATCGGATGCCGCGACCGAGCCCGCGGCGCGCTCACCCGCGCGCTCGACGGCGAGACGGCACGAGTCGACGCGGTTCACCTGACCCATGCCGATCCCGACCGTCGCGGAGTTCTTGGCAAGGACGATGGCGTTCGACTTCACCGCGCGGCACGACTTCCACGCGAAGATGAGGTTCTCCATCTCCTCCTCGGCCGGGCGATCGCCGGAGACGAGCTGCCAGTCCTTCGCCACGACGTCGATCTCGTCGGGGAAACGGTCGGCGTCCTGGAGAAGGAGTCCCCCCGAGACGAGGCGCACGTCCATCGGCTCCTGTCGCCAATCAGCCGGGAGCTGCAGCACTCGCAGATTCTTCTTGAGCTTGAAGACCTCCAGCGCCTCGGGCTCGAAGTCCGGCGCCACGACGACCTCGGTGAAGATGTCGCGCAGGTTCTCGGCCATCTTCAGCGTGATGGTGCGGTTCGCGGCGATGACCCCGCCGAAGGCCGACACGGGATCGCACTCGTGCGCGCGCAGGTGCGCGCTGGCGATCGGGTCGAGGGCGTTCGGCGCGGCGACGGCGATCCCGCACGGGTTGGCGTGCTTGATGATCGCGACCGCCGGCTTGACCATGTCGAAGGCGGCGCGCAGGGCTGCGTCGGCGTCGACGTAGTTGTTGTACGACATCTCCTTGCCCTGCAGCTGGGTCGCCTGCGCGATGCCGTGACCGCCGACGCGGGAGTAGATCGCGGCGCGCTGGTGCGAGTTCTCGCCGTAGCGCAGCGTTGCCAGGCGCTCGGCCTTGACGGTGAGGTGCTGCGGCAGGTCGTCCGATTCGCTCAGCGTGCCCTCGGCGAACCACGTGGCGACGGCGCGGTCGTACTGCGCCGTGTGCCCGAAGGCGCGTGCGGCGAGCTCGCGGCGCTGCCCGAGGCTCGTGCCGCCCGCCCCCAGCGCGTCGATGATCGCGGGGTACGACTCGGGCGAGACCACGATCGCGACGTTGGCGTAGTTCTTCGCCGACGCGCGCACCATGGCGGGTCCTCCGATGTCGATCTGCTCGACCACGTCGTCGCCCTGCGCACCCGAGGCGACGGTCTCGACGAAGGGATAGAGGTTCACCACGACGAGCTCGAAGGGGTCGATGTGCAGCTCGGCGAGCTGACGCTCGTGGTCCTCGAGGCGCAGGTCGGCGAGCAGGCCGGCGTGGACGCTCGGGTGCAGCGTCTTCACCCGCCCGTCGAGCGACTCGGGGAAGCCGGTGACCGAGGCGACGTCGACGACGGGGATGCCGGCATCCCGGATCATCGCCGCGGAGCCGCCCGTCGACACGATCTCGACCCCGGCGGCCTGCAGCGCCTGGGCGAGCTGCAGCAGATCGGTCTTGTCGCTCACCGAGATGAGCGCCCGACGGATCGGCACGACATCGCGATCGCGGTAGAGGGACGGGTCGTGGCTGGGGCCGGCCATGAAGGCTCCTCGGGTCAGGTCGTCAGGGGTCGAGGGGCGGGCGCGGGAGCGTCCGCCGGGTCAGGAGGAAGGAGAGACGGATGCCGCGGCCGCCGCGAGGTCGAGTTCGCCCGTCGCGATCCGCCGCACGACGTCGATCAGGAGCCGGCGCTCCACGGGCTTGATGCGCTCGTGCAGGCTGTGCTCGTCGTCTCCGGGGAGGACGGGCACGCGCTCCTGTGCGACGATCGGGCCGGTATCGACCCCGTCGTCGACGACGATGACGCTCGCGCCGGTCTGCACGGCGCCCTCTGCGATCGCGTCGCGGACGGCGTGCGCGCCGGGGAACTCGGGCAGGTAGGCGGGGTGCGTGTTGATGATCCGCGGAGCCCACGCCTCGACCACCGACGGCGGCAGCAGACGCATCAGGCCGCTCAGCACCACGAGGTCGGGCCGCCAGACGTCGAGCTGACGGGCCAGTTCGGAACCCCAGTCCTCGCGGGAGTCGTACTCGCGCCACGGGACGAGGAAGGTCGGGACGCCGTACTCCTCGGCGTGGGCGAAGCCCTCGGCTTCCCGGTCGGCGCCGACCACGACGACGCGAGCGGGATAGTCCGGGTCGGCCGCGGCATCCAGCAGCGCCCGCAGATTCGATCCCGTACCCGAGATGAGGACGGCGACCGTGAGCACCCGGCTAGTCTACCGACGGCCGCTTCGGCGGCGTGTCCGGCGCCGGGGGGAGCTCGATCGGAGCCGTCACGGCGTCGGGCTCGGCCGTCGCCCCGCCGGTGCCGGCGAGCCGTTCGGGCGACGCCGGAGGCACGCTCCGCTCGCTCGCAGGGGCGGATGGGTCGGGCGACGCCGACTCGGCGGGAGGCGGGAGCGGCGCCATCCACGGAGGCGTCGGCACGGTCTCGTCACCCGCGTTCGCGGGCGCAGCGGTCTCCGGCGCGACATCCAGCGGCCGGTCCCCGGAGCCGCGACGACCCGAGAGGAGCAGGATGCCGGCGCCGACCGCAGTCTCCAGGCCCACCGCGAGGGCGACCGGCCCCGGAGCAGGCCCCATCTCGGAGAGCCGGCCGGGTCCCGCCGATCCCGACGCGAAGGCGGCGAGGAGGGCGGCCGCGCCCGCGGCGGCGACGGCGATTCCGATCGTGACGGCGAGGCGTGGAAGAAACGGCTCGTGAACCGCCGGACGAGCGGTCGGGGACGCGGCATCCGCGGCGGCCGGCTCCACGGCCGGCGCCTCGGCCGCCGGCTCCACGGCCGCCGGCTCCCGGCTCGCGGCGAGCAGGCCCTCGAGGCTCGAGCGGCGGGCATCGCCGGTCTGCGCGACGCTCGTCGAGGCTACCGCCGGCGGGGCCGCGGGCGAGGCATCCACCCTCTTCTCCGGGCGTCGCGCGCGACCCTGCGGGACGTACCCCGCCGCGGCGAGAAGGCGCGAGCGGGCCGCCCAGCCGGCAAGGGCTCCGACGCCGATGGGGAGGAGGACGATCAGCAGGAGCCAGGGGGACGTCGACTCCGGGATCGCCCCGAGGATCGGCACGCCCGGCACGACGCCGACCTGCGTGCCTGACGGCGAGACCGCCGAGCCCGCGCCCAGGCTGAAGCCGGGGCCGGCCGCGAAGGACATCCCCCACACGACGAGCGTGGGCAGGTAGGCGAACTGGGCGAGCGTCACCGCGGTGGCGCCGAGGAGATCGAGGTTCGCCGCTTGATACAGCGCGACGATGTCGCCGGCACGGGCCGTGAGGGCGACGGCGACGAGAAGCGCCCCGACCCCGACGAGACCCGTCACGGCCACCGCCGACGCCCGCGCCGAGACGCCCACGACATCGCCCCACCCGCCGCGCCATGCCTCGGTGCGGTCACGGATCCGTGCGACGACGCCGTCCGGCGCTTCTCTCCACTCGGCGACGACGGCGGCGACGAGAGCGGGCACGGCGTAGACGAGCGTCGGGAAGAGGATCGCCTGCCACACCTCGGCGACGGCGACCGGATTCTGCGACGTGAGCGAGACGAGCGTCGCGAGGGCCGCCACCACGAGGGTTCCGGTTCCGACCCCGGTAGCCCACGCGTCGGCCCGCGACGCACGCACGCCTGAGCGTGCGGCGAAGACGCCGGTGAAGGTCGCGAAGGCGAGCGGGGCGAGGGAGAGGACGAAGGATGCCGCGGCTTCGTCGATCCCCGTTACCGCGAGGTAGTCGCCGGGCAGCGTGACCTGCAAGGGGGCGAGGTGCCCGAACTGCCACACCGCCGCGCCCGCCGGCCAGAGAGCGGTCCAGTCGGCGGTGTCGCCGAGGCCCAGCACCCAGACGAGGGTGAGGGGAGCCAGGATCGCGGCGATCCCGACGGCGACCGCGATGGCGGCGTCGAAGGCTGCGAGGAGGGCGACGATCAGGCGGTGCATGCGACTTCCGACCCTACCCACCGCTTCCGAGGCGCCTCCGCGGGCACGCCCGGTGTCGAGGGATCCGGGAGCCTCGGGCGACGGACTCAGCGGGCGGAGCGCCAGGCGCCCGACGCCGGGAACTCCCCACGGAAGAGCTGCACGAGGTTGACGACCGAGAACCCGCGGTCTCGCAGGCCTTCGTAGGCGGCGGCTGCGGTGCGCGCGGTGTTGCCGTGCACGTCGTGCTGCAGCACGATCGACCCCGGCGAGGGCTGATCCACGACGCGGCGCAGCAGCTCGTCGTCGGCCGGTCCCTGCCAGTCGAGGGTGTCGATGTCCCACAGGATCGCCGGCATCCCCGCGATGCGGAGGATGTCCTGATTCCAGTCGCCGTACGGCGGGCGGAAGGCGATCGGGGCGACGCCGGTCGCCGCCGAGATCGCCGCGTTCGTGTCGGCGAGCTGCGTGGCGACCTGCGGGCCGGGAAGCCTCGGCAGGTGAGGGTGGCTCCAGGTGTGGTTCTCGACGAGGTGCCCCTCCCGCACCGCGCGCTTCATGGTCCCCCCGTACTGCCTCGCCTTCTGCCCGAGCACGAAGAAGGTCGCCGACGACTCGGAGGCGGCGAGGGCGTCGAGGATGCGGGGCGTGAGGTCGGAGGGTCCGTCGTCGTACGTCAGGCCGACGCAGGGGATGAGGCGGCAGTCGATCCGGTCCCACCCCGCGGGCTGGTCGGCGGGGCCCGCGTACGGCTCGCCCGCCTCCGCGAGGACGGTCTCGCCGAAGGGCGACGCGAGGGAACGGGCGAGCGCCGCGTCGATGCGGAAGGTCTTGGGCTCGGCCGTCGGCGCGATCCCGGCGGCGGCGAGCGCGGGCCCGGTGAAGCCGGCGGGAAGCGTGATCGCGAACCCGCCGCCCTCGGCCGGGACGGTGGAGGCGAGCGCCGCCTGCATGGCCGCGGCCTCCTCTCCCCCGGGGCTGACCGCCGGAGCGAGGCTCAGCGCGCCGGCATCGCGGCGGGTCGCCTCGACGACGTGTTCGGCGAGGGCGGCGGCCGCGGCATCCGTCCACAGTCCCGCGGCCTGCACGACCTCACCCGTGCGCGTGTCGGTGTAGAAGACGGCGGAGGTGTCGGCGACGACCCCGTCGGCCGACCCCGTCACGATGCGCAGGCGCTCGGCGAAGAGGGCTCCCGCGGCGACGACGACATCGCACACGACGGCCGCTCCGGCTCCGCCCGCCGGACCGAGCGCGGGGTCGGCGAGCACCTCGCCGGCCGGGCGCACCGTCGACCCCTCGACGCACGCGCGATCGGCGAGCCCGGCGCCGGCGGGATGCACCTGTGGCGAATAGGCGATCCCCGATGCTCCCGCACGGGCATCGATCGCAGCGCGGACGAATGAGTCGACCGCATCGTTGAACGGGTCGACGAGCGCCCCCCGGCCGGGAAGATAGGTGAAGCGCGCCTGCAGGCCAAGGCCGTCGTGCCGGATGCGCTGGGCGACCAGCCCAGGCACAGCGGCGGAGGCGACTGTCGGGGGTTCGCTGTCGAGCACGCCGACCTCGGTCGCCGGCCAGCCCGGCGGCTGCCACGACGTGTCGACGGCGGGCGCGCAGCCGGCGAGCACGAATACGACGGCGGCGAGGAGGGCGAGGCGGCGGCGTCTCATGGGTCGATGCGCTCCACGAGCTCGGCCAGCGCGGGGCGATACGTGTCGAGCGTGACCTCGTCGGACGTGGCGGCGACCACCGCGATCGCGTCCTCCGCGCCGGCGCCGGACGCCAGGCCGCCGGCGAGGAATCGATCACCGATGTCGATGTGGCGGAAGGTCGCGCCCGATCGCAGCGTCTCGCTGAGCGGGCGGCTCCGCTCCCCCTCCCCGGCGTGCGACGCGGCCTCGTCGAGGGCGGACTGCGCGGCCCGATCGAGACCGCCGTCCACCGCCGTCAGCCGCACGGTCAGCACACCGTCCGGCGATCGGACGGTGACGCGGTCCGCCCCGCCGCCGACCACGACCCACCCCGAGGGGACGACCACCGAGGCCCCGGCATCCCCGATTTCCACCGCAGCGACGCCGTCAGCGACCTCGGAGCCGATGTTCGCGACGGCGGGCGGGACGATCGCGGCAGCGGCGCCCGCGATGACAGCGGAGAGGACGACGCCCGCCGCGGTCGCGATGACGAGGTCCCACGGATGGCGCGGGAAGGCGCGCCGCGTCCGCTGTTCCATCTGGCCCCCTCGCACCGGGCGCCCCCGCCCGGATGGCATTGCACCACAAGAATCATCCCGCCACGGTGCTCCGACCGCGTGCCACGGCGGCTAACGTCGAATCCGGAAATCCTGGAGGCTGCCTGTGACCACTACGCCGTCGCGCGCGACCGACGTCGCCGAACCACGCGGACGCGTCGATCGCTTCTTCGAGATCACCGGGCGCGGCTCGACGCCGGGTGCCGAGGTGCGCGGGGGGCTCGTGACCTTCGTCACGATGGCCTACATCGTCATCCTCAACCCGATCATCCTGTCGGGGAGCGCGGATGTCGCGGGCGACACCCTCGGCTTCTCGCAGGTCGCCGCCGTCACGGCGCTCACCGCCGGCGTCATGACGATCCTCTTCGGCCTCGTCTCGCGGCTGCCGTTCGCCTTCGCGGCGGGCCTCGGCATCAACTCGTACCTCGCCGTGAGCGTCGTCGGCGAGGTGACCTGGCCGGAGGCGATGGGGCTGGTCGTCATCAACGGCCTCATCATCGTGCTGCTGGCCGCCACGGGTTTGCGCCGTCTCATCTTCAACGCCGTGCCCGTCGCCCTCAAGACGGCCATCACGGTCGGCATCGGCCTGTTCATCGCCTTCATCGGGTTCGTCGACGCAGGCTTCGTGACGTCGACGGGCCTCGGCTCTCCCCCCGTCGGGCTCGGCGTGGACGGCTCGATCGCGACCGTCCCGACGCTGCTGTTCGTCCTGACGCTGCTGCTGTGCGCCGTCCTCATGGCGCTCCGCGTGCGCGCGGCCCTCCTCATCGGGCTCGTCGCCGGCACGGTGCTCGCGATCGTCGCCGAGGCGATCTGGCACTTCGGCCCGGCCGTCGGGCCGGACGGGGAGGTGACGGTCGGAGGCTGGGGCCTGTCGGTGCCCGCGCTGCCGGCGAATCTCGTGAGCCTTCCGGACCTCAGCCTCGTCGGGCAGGTCGACCTGTTCGGCGCCTTTGCGCGCATCGGCGCGCCGGCGGCGATCGGCCTCATCTTCACGCTCGTCTTCACCAACTTCTTCGACGCGATGGGCACCATGACCGGGCTCTCGCGCGAGGCCGGACTCGCCGACCCCCGGGGAGATTTCCCGCGCCTGCGCTCGGCGCTCATCGTGGAGGGCGTGGGCGCCGTCGCGGGCGGCTTCACGTCGTCATCGTCGAACACCGTCTTCGTCGAGTCCGCGTCGGGAATCGGCGAGGGCGCGCGCACGGGCCTTGCCAACCTGGTGACGGGGGCGCTGTTCCTCGCCGCGATGTTCTTCACGCCGCTCACGACGGTCGTGCCGTCGGAGGTCGCGGCCGCCGCGCTCGTGATCGTCGGCGCGCTCATGATGTCGCAGATCCGTCACGTCGACCTCAGCGACTTCTCCGTGCTGGTGCCGGTCTTCCTCACGGTGACGGTGATGCCCTTCACCTACTCGATCGCAAACGGCATCGGCGCGGGCTTCATCTCGTGGGTCGTCGTCCGCTCGGTCACGGGCAAGGCGAAGGAGATCAGCCCCCTGCTCTGGATCGTCGCGGCCGGGTTCGTCCTCTACTTCGCGCGCGGGCCGATCTCCGCCGCGTTCGGCATCTGACGGCTCGGGATGCCGCGTCCCGGCCCGGGCGCGGCATCCGTCGCCTTCGCTAGGTGCACAACTCCGGAGATCTGCACTTCTCAGGACCGGGAAGCGCTTCGCGCTCCTCCGTTGTGCAGATCTCCTCCGTTGTGGCGGGCAGGCCGGGCAGACGACGAGGGGCGGATGCCGCAGCATCCGCCCCTCGATCCCGCCGTGCGGGCTACAGCGACTCGATGATCTCGCGCATCAGCGCGGCGGTTTCGGACGGCGTCTTGCCGACCTTGACGCCGGCGGCCTCGAGGGCCTCCTTCTTCGCCTGCGCGGTGCCCGCCGAGCCCGACACGATGGCGCCGGCGTGGCCCATCGTCTTGCCCTCGGGGGCCGTGAATCCGGCGACGTAGCCGACGACCGGCTTGGTCACGTTGGCCGCGATGAAGTCGGCCGCGCGCTCCTCGGCGTCGCCGCCGATCTCGCCGATCATGACGATCGCCTTGGTCTCGGGGTCGGCCTCGAAGGCCTCGAGCGCATCGATGTGCGTCGTGCCGATGATCGGGTCGCCGCCGATGCCGATGGCCGTCGAGAAGCCGAGGTCGCGCAGCTCGTACATCATCTGGTACGTCAGGGTTCCCGACTTCGAGACGAGCCCGATCGGGCCCTTGCCGGTGATGTTCGCGGGAGTGATGCCCACGAGCGCCTCGTCGGGCGTGATGATGCCCGGGCAGTTCGGTCCGATGATGCGGGTCGTGTTGCCCTTCGACTTGGCGTAGGCCCACGCCTCGGCGGTGTCGCCGACCGGCACGCCCTCGGTGATGACGACGAGCAGCGGGATCTCGGCGTCGATGGCCTCGATCATCGCGGCCTTCGTGAAGGCGGCGGGGACGAAGGCGATCGAGACGTCGGCGCCCGTCTTCTCGATCGCCTCGGCGACCGATCCGAAGACGGGCAGCTCGACGCCGTTGCCGTCCGCGTCGCGGTGGAGCACCGTCGTGCCGGCCTTGCGCGCGTTGACACCGCCGACGACCTGCGTGCCGGCCTTGAGCATGAGAGCGGTGTGCTTGGTCCCCTCGCCGCCGGTGATGCCCTGGACGATGACCTTGGAGTTCTTGTCAAGGAAGATCGACATGTTTCAGATTCCTTATGTTGTGATCCGGTCGCTGAGCTTGTCGCGGCGTCAGGCGTTCGCGAGCTCGGCGGCCTTGTCGGCGCCCTCGTCCATCGTGGCGGCGAGCGTCACGAGCGGGTGGTTCGCCTCCTGCAGGATGCGACGACCCTCCTCGACGCGGTTGCCGTCGATGCGGACGACGAGCGGCTTGGTCGCCGACGACCCGAGCTCGGCGAGCGCGCCGACGATGCCCTTCGCGACGGCGTCGCACGCCGTGATGCCGCCGAAGACGTTGACGAAGACCGACTTGACCTGCGGGTCGCCGAGGATGACGTCCAGGCCCGCGGCCATGACCTCCGCCGAAGCGCCGCCGCCGATGTCGAGGAAGTTCGCGGGCTTGACGCCGCCGTGGTTCTCGCCCGCATAGGCGACGACGTCGAGGGTCGACATGACCAGGCCCGCGCCGTTGCCGATGATGCCGACCTGACCGTCGAGCTTGACGTAGTTGAGGTCGTTCTCCTTGGCCTTCGCCTCGAGCGGGTCGGCCGCGGCCTTATCCTCGAGGAGGGCGTGGCCGGCGTGGCGGAACTCGGCGTTCTCGTCGAGCGAGACCTTGCCGTCGAGGGCGATGATCTCGCCGTCCTCCGACTGGATGAGGGGGTTGACCTCGACGAGGGTGGCATCCTCGCCCTTGTAGACCTGGAAGAGCTTGACGAAGACGTCGGCGACCTTCGGCGCGAGCTCGTCGTCGAAGTTCGCGGCCTTCGCTATCTCGAGCGCCTTGGCCTGGTCGATCCCCGTCAGCGGGTCGACCTCGATGCGCGCGAGCGCCTCCGGCTTCTCGACGGCGAGCTGCTCGATCTCCATGCCGCCCTCCACGCTCGCGAGCGAGAGGTACGAGCGGTTCGCGCGGTCGAGCAGCACCGAGAAGTAGAACTCCTTGGCGATGCGGGCGCCGCCCGCGATCATGACGCGCTTGACGACGTGTCCCTTGATGTCGAGGCCGAGGATCGCCTTCGCGGCCTCGTAGGCCTCGTCGGGGGTCTTGGCGACCTTGACGCCGCCGGCCTTGCCGCGGCCGCCGGTCTTGACCTGCGCCTTCACGACGACGACGCCGCCGAGCTTCTCCGCCGCCGCCTTCGCCTCCTCGGGGGTGTCGGCGACGATGCCCGGAAGCACCGGCACCTCGTACTTCTCGAACAGATCGCGTGCCTGGTACTCGTACAGATCCACAGTGCAGTCCTTCGCTGGGGGCGAATGTGGGGGAAACGGCCGAGAGATCTCTCGATGTCGAGAGATCGACCAGTCCCCCAGCCTACTACCGACGACGGAGCGGTCCGTGCCGGTGCCCATCGTCGCCGCCTCCGCGTTCCGCGCCGGTGTGCGGTCGTCGCCGCCTCCGCGTTCCGCGCCGGTGTGCGGTCGTCGCCGCCTCCGCGTTCCGCGCCGGTGTGCGGTCGCGGCAGACCCCGCGGTTCGCCGGAGAACACGACGAGCCCGCCATTAGGCTCTGCGCATGAGCGACACCGCTTCGGCAACCGCCCCGCGCCACGCCGTCGTGTCCGCGGCTCTCGACCTCTTCGCGCAGCAGGGCTTCGAGGCCACCTCCGTCGAGCAGATCGCCCAGGCCGCGGGCATCTCGCGCTCCACCTTCTTCCGCCAGTTCGGCGGAAAGGACGACGTCGTCTTCGCCGATCACGAGCTGCTGCTGGACGGTCTGCGCGCCTACCTCTCCCAGCCGCACGAGAATCCGTGGGCGGCCGTGTGCGAGGCATCCCTCTGGGTCTTCAAGCAGTTCACCGCCGACCCCGAGCTCGCCCGGCGACGCTACGCGGTCGTGCGCGGCGTGCCGGCGCTGCGCGAGCGGGAGATCGTCACCGTGTTCCGGTACGAGCGGCTCTTCGACGAGTACCTGCGCCAGTCGCTGCCGGGCCTCGAGCCGCTCGACGCCGTCGGGTTCGCCGCCCTCGTGACGGCCGTGCACAATCACGTGCTGCGCCAGCTCCTGCGCGGGACGAAGCGCGTGCCGGTCTCGGTGCTGCGCCGCGCTCTCGACGACGTGATGCGCCGCTACGGCGTGCATCCGGAGGGGGCGGATGCCGCGCCCGACGACCTCGTGGTCGCGGTGTTCCCCCGGTCGATGCCGTCGGCCGAGGTCGCACGCCGCGTCGGGCGCCGGCTCGGGTCGGGCTAGTCGCCGGATCCCTCGCCCACGGCGGCTGATGCGCCGCCTCGGCTCCGCGGGCGCGGGACTAGTTTCGGCCCCATGAGCACTGTCGACACCCCCGCGAGCGCCCCGTGGTTCACGCAGGACGGCGACGCCGTCGTCGCCTCGTTCCGCAGCGATCGGGAGCGCGGTCTGACGCAGGCCGATGCCGCCAGGCGGCTCGCCGAGCACGGACCCAACGCGATCGCCGCCGAGCCGGCCCCGTCGGTCTGGCAGGTGGCGCTGCGCCAGCTCGCCGACCCGATGAACATCATGCTGGTGGTCGTCGCGATCATCAGCCTCGTCATCAATCAGCTGAGCGTCGGGATCCTCGTCGGAGCCCTCGTCATCTTGAACGTCGTCCTCGGCACGCGGCAGGAGCTGAAGGCCAAGGCATCCGTCGACGCCCTCGCCAAGATGCAGATCCCGAAGGCCAAGGTCATCCGCGACGGCACGCTCGCTCAGGTGGATGCGACGACGCTCGTCCCCGGTGACATCGTGACGCTCGAGGCGGGCGACATCGTCCCCGCCGACGGACGCATCCTGCGTTCGGCCACGCTCGAGACGCAGGAGGCGGCGCTCACGGGCGAGAGCGCGCCGATCGCGAAGGATGCCGCGTCCCTGGACGCTCCCGACACGACGCTCGGCGACCGCGCCAACATGGTCTTCCAGAACACCCAGGTCACCCGGGGCACCGCGGCGATCGTCGTGACCGACACCGGCATGGACACGCAGATGGGACGCATCGCGACGATGCTCTCGGCGGTCAAGCCGTCGAAGTCCCCGCTGCAGCGCGAGCTCGACTCGCTGACGGGGGTGCTCGGCTGGATCGCGTGGGGCGCCGTCGCGGTCATCGTCATCACGGGTCTGCTGCGTGGCCAGCCCGTGGCATCCGTCATCCTCCTCGGCATCTCGATGGCCATCTCGGCGATCCCCACCGGCATGCCGTCGTTCGTCCAGGCGATGCTCTCGTACGGCTCGCGTCAGCTCGCCGAGCACAAGGCCGTCGTGAAGAACCTCACCGACGTCGAGACGCTGGGCGCGACGAGCGCGATCAACTCCGACAAGACCGGCACGCTCACGATGAACGAGATGACGGTCGAGTCGCTCTACCTCGCGGGCGAGTGGTTCACGGTGGGCGGGAGCGGCTACGAGAAGTCGGGCGAGATCCGGCGGGTCGCGGGCTCCGCGAACCCCGACTTCACCCCGCTCGCCCTCGGCCTCACCCTCTGCAGCGACGCCACGGTGTCGGACGACGGCGTCGTGGTCGGCGATCCGACCGAGGCGGCTCTCGTCGTGCTTGCGGCGAAGATGGGGGCGGATGCCGAGCTGACCCGCGCACAGTACCCGCGTGCGGCGGAGGTGCCGTTCGACTCGGCCTACAAGTTCATGGCGACCTTCCACACGCTGCCGCGCGAGGGCGGCGAGCAGCTCATCGCCCTGGTCAAGGGCGGCCCCGACGTCGTGCTCGACCGCTGCGCGAGCGTCCTGACCGCCGACGGCGCCGCACCGATCGCCGACAGGCGGCAGGCCGTGCTCGATGCGAACCGGCAGCTGTCGGAGCAGGGGCTCCGGGTGCTTGCGTTCGCGTTCCGGCGCTTCGCGCCCGGCACGCCCGTGCCGGCCGACCCGATGGCGGAGGTGCAGGACCTGACCCTGGCGGGGCTCGTCGGGATCATCGACCCGCTCCGCCCGTCGTCGAAGGAGGCGGTGCGCATCGCGCGTGAGGCGGGCATCGAGGTGCGGATGATCACGGGCGATCACGCCATCACGGCGGCCGCGATCGGCGCGAAGCTCGGTCTCGGCGCGGGCGCGGCGAGCGGCGCCGAGATCCAGGCGATGAGCGACGAGGAGCTGAAGGCGAAGCTGCCCGATCTGCACGTGTTCGGGCGCGTCACGCCCGAGGACAAGCTGCGCCTGGCCCGCCTCATGCAGGAGGACGGCGCGGTCGTCGCCATGACCGGCGACGCCGTGAACGACGCGGCGGCGCTCAAGCAAGCCGACATCGGCGTCGCGATGGGCTCCGGGAGCGACGTGACCAAGCAGGCGGGGAAGATGATCCTCGTCGACGACAACTTCGGCACCCTCGTCACGGCCGTGCGCCTGGGCCGCGCGATCTACGAGAAGATCGTCAGCTACGTCCGGTACCAGATGGCGCAGCTCTTCTCGCTCGTGCTGCTGTTCCTCGTCGCGAGCATCTTCGACATCAACGACGGCGTCCCGCTCACGCCGATCATGGTGCTCTTCCTCAACTTCTTCGTGACGATCTTCCCCGTCATCGTCATCATGCTCGATCCCGTTCCCGACGGCATCATGCAGAAGCCTCCCCGCGACCCGAAGAAGACGATCGCCAACCGCAAGGCCGTCGTCCTCTGGTTCGTCTACGGCGGTCTGATCTTCCTCACCTCGCTCATCCCGCTCTTGATCTACCCCGACCAGCTCAGCTCCACCGCTCCCAACGTCCCCGTCACGATGACCTTCGTCATCGCGGCGTTCGGATCGATCCTCGGGGGCGTCGCGATCCGCCGCGACCCGGAGTCGGGGCTCACACCGCCGATCCTGAAGGCGGTCAAGTGGCTCTCGATCCCGATCGTCATCACGGTCGCCGCGGTAGAGATCGGGTTCCTGCAGCGACTCATCGGCACGACCTCCCTCGACGGGGACCAGTGGCTGATCTGCGTGGGACTCGCGCTCATCGTCCCGGTGTTCGTCGAGGTCGAGAAGTGGGTGCGCCGGCGCCGGCTCGCGCCGCGGGAAGGGATGCTGCGCCCCTGACGCACGTTCTTCGTCCCGCGGCCCGGCTCCCTAACGCAGGCGCTCACGTGTCGCAGACTGGAGCGACGCCGAGAGAAGGAGGTCGCGTGCGCATCACGGGAGCCGTGCTCGAGACATCCGGCGCGCGGGCGCCGTTCACGACATCCCGACCCTTCACTGTGGGCGAGCTGGACCTCGATCCTCCGCAGGACGGCGAGCTGCTCGTGCGCATCGAGGCAGCCGGGGTGTGCCACTCCGACCTCAGCGTCGTCGACGGCAACCGCCCTCGCCCGACGCCCATGCTGCTCGGTCACGAGGCCGCCGGCATCGTCGAGGAGATCGGCGGCGGCATCACCGACGTCGTCCGCGGCGACCGTGTGGTCATGACCTTCCTCCCCCGATGCGGGGAGTGCGCCGGATGTCTCACGGACGGGCGACTGCCCTGCGACGTCGGCACGGCGGCCAACACCGCCGGCGTCCTGGTCGGCGGCGGCATCCGCCTGCACCGCGAAGATCCCGGCGGCGCAACGCAGGAGGTGCGCCACCACCTCGGTGTGAGCGCCTTCGCGACGCACGCGGTCGTGAGCCGCACGTCCGTCGTGCGGGTCGACCCCGTCGTGCCGGCCGACGTCGCGGCGCTCCTCGGCTGCGCGGTGCTCACCGGCGGCGGAGCTGTCATCAACGCCGGTCGTCCGGCGCCGGGTTCGACGGTCGGCGTGGTCGGACTCGGCGGCGTCGGCATGGCAGCGCTCCTGGTCGCCGTCGCCCTCGGGCACCAGGTCGTCGCGGTCGACGTCGTGGAGGGCAAGCGCGACCTCGCCCGCCGGCTCGGCGCGGCAACGGCGGTGAGTCCCGACGATGCGGCCGAGCGCGGCATCCGTCTTCCCCTCGTGATCGAGGCCGCCGGCTCCGCCCGCGCGTTCGAGACGTCGTTCGCCCTGACCGCGCCGGGCGGGACGACCGTGACCGTCGGCCTTCCCGCCCCGCACGCCCGGGCCGAGATCTCACCGCTCGCGCTGACCGCCGGGGCCCGCACGGTGATCGGCAGCTATCTCGGGTCGGCCGTGCCCGAGCGCGACATCCCCCGCTACGTCGAGCTCTGGCGCGAGGGCCGCCTGCCCCTCGAACGGCTCGTCTCGTCGCGCATCCGCCTCGACGAGCTTCCTGCCGCGATGGACCGCCTTGCGCTCGGGGGCGAGCTGCGCCAGCTCATCGGATTCGACTGACGCCGTGCCGGAGCGACTCAGGCGAGGGGCCGGATGCTCGACCCTCCGTCGATGACGAGGGTCTCGCCCGTGATCCAGGCCGCGTCGTCTGACAGCAGGAACGCCACGGGTCCGGCGACGTCGTCGATCTCTCCCAGCCGGCGGAGCGGGTAGGCGGCGGATGCCTCCTCCTCGCGCCCCTCGTAGAGCGGGCGGGCGAAGGCCGTCTTGATGACGGCCGGGGCGACGGCGTTCACTCGTATGCCGGGAGCGAGCTCCCACGCGAGCTGCATCGTGAGGTTGATGACCGCGGCTTTCGAGATGCCGTAGACGGCGATGCCGGGACTCGCGCCGAGGCCGGCGACCGATGCGAGGTTCACGACGGACCTCGTGAGGCCCGCCGCGACGGCGGCCTTCGTCCACTCGAGCGTCGCGAGCACGTTGACCTCGAGGATCTTGCGGGCGGCGCTCGGGTCGACCTCGGCGATCGGACCGTAGGCCGGGTTGATGCCGGCGTTGTTGACGAGGTGGTCGAGCCGGCCGTGGCGCTCCGCGAGATGCGCGAAGACCTGGGCGCGATGCTCGGAGTCGTCGGCGCGTCCGGCGACGGCGCTCGCGGCATCCCCGAGCTCCTTCACCGCCGTGTCGAGGGCGTCCTGCTTGCGCCCGGTGAGGACGACCTGGGCACCTTCGGCGACGAGCCGGCGCGCGACGGCGAAGCCGATCCCGCGGCTTGCTCCTGTGAGCAGCGCGACCCGTCCCTCGAACCTTCCCACCGGACCTCCTCGTCCTTCGGCGCGCGGCCGATGCGGCGAAGGTAGCACGGCGATTGGGTTCGCATCCCCCACGATGGTGCGCGCGCCGCGCGCGTGCGGCGTACGGGCGACTCCCGTCTCGCGCCGGCGCGGTTGGAGTGACACTGCGTCCGAGAAAACCTGAGACTGAGTTCCAGTAGAATCGAGGCATCCGTCCCCTGCATCTGGAGGCAGAACCGTGTCAGACTTCAGCGCCCGCCCCGGTCAGACCGTCGAGAGCTACGACGTGACGCGTCGCCTCGGCACCGACTACTACGCCGTCTTCGACGACATCCCCGCGGCGGATCGGGCTGTCTGGGAGCGCGCGCAGGCCTTCGTCGACGAGGTCGGCGAGCGGATGCGCGCGGCCTGGGACCGGGCGGAGTACCCGCTCGACCTGGCACGCCGGCTCGGCGAGCTCGACCTCCTCAACGACGGCATCGAGCACCCGGACCTCACGCCGTTCTCGCCGCTGGCAGCGGGCCTGGTCAACATGGAGGTCTCGCGCGGCGACGGCTCGCTCGGCACCGTCGTCGCGGTGCAGGGCGGCCTCGCCCTCCGCACGCTCGCGCTCTTCGGCAGTCCGGCGCAGCAGGAGGCGTGGCTCGGGCCCATCGCGCGCGCCGAGGTGCCGGCAGCTTTCGCGCTCACGGAGCCGGATCACGGCTCGGACTCGGTTTCGCTCGAGACGGCGGCCCGGCGCGACGGCGACGAGTGGGTGCTCAACGGAGCCAAGAAGTGGATCGGCAACGGCGCCTCGGGCGGCGTCACCTTCGTGTGGGCGCGCGTCGACGACGAGGGCGCCGCCGAGCACGGCGCCGTCCGCTGCTTCCTCGTCGAGCAGAGCAGTCCCGGCTACACCGGCACGGTCATCGAGGGCAAGGGGTCGCTGCGCGGCATCCACCAGGCGCACATCGCCCTCGACGACGTCCGGGTTCCGCTCGAGGCCGTGCTGCCCGGCTCCAGGAGCTTCAAGGACGCCTCGACCGTCCTGTACTCGACGCGCTCGGGTGTCGCGTGGTCGGCGCTCGGCCACGCGACCGCCTGCTACGAGGCGGCCCTCTCCTACTCGCAGCAGCGCGTGCAGTTCGGCAAGCCACTCGCGAAGTTCCAGATGGTGCAGGAGCGCCTGGCGCAGATGCTCGAGGAGCTCACGGCGATGCAGCTCTACTGCCGGCACCTCGCCGACCTCGAGCTGTCCGGCGGCCTGCGGCCGACGCAGGCTTCGCTCGCCAAGTACCACAACACGCGCGCCGCGCGGCGGATCGCGGCATCCGCGCGCGACCTCCTCGGCGGCAACGGCATCCTGCTCGAGAACGGCGTCATGCAGCACATGGCCGACATCGAGGCGATTCACACGTACGAGGGGACGGAGTCGATCCAGGCTCTGCTCATCGGCCGCGACATCACCGGGATGAGCGCCTTCGCCTGACCCGCCTCGGCACGGATTTCGCCCTTCACGGGGACGGATGCCTCGTCCCGGTCACGCTTCACTGGGCGCAGATCGCCGCACACGCCGCCCGCGAGCGACGGAATGCGCCCAGTGAACGAAGGCGCCAGCCGAGCGGGGACGGATGCCTCGTCCCGGTCACGCTTCACTGGGCGCGGATCGTCGCACACGCCGCCTGCGAGCGACGGAATACGCCAAGTGAACGAAGGCGCCAGCCGAGCGGGGACGGATGGCTCGTCCCGGTCACGCTTCACTGGGCGCAGATCGCCGCACACGCCGCCCGCGAGCGACGGAATGCGCCAACCCAGGGACGGCGCCGAGCGAGCGGACGGATGCCTCGGCCCCGGCGCGTCCGGTGGCGCGCGGCCGCGCGCCTAAGACGTCGGCCCCGCACCTAAGGCGAGGAGCGCCGCGAAGATCAGGCATCCGCCCAATGAGGCGGCCCCGCCTTACCGAGGAGAGTCGTACCTGTCAGAAGCCCGCAGGGGCGAGAACAGGAGAGCGACATGGATGCCATGACCTTCGCAGCGAGCCGACTCGCCGCACACCGCGACGCCGAACTGCAGCGCGAGATCGCGATCCGCGCGGCCCACGCTCGGCGAGCCGCCGCTCGCGCCACCGCAACCCCGGACGGCGGCATGGCGGCCGCGGTGTGCGGGCAGCAGGAGCTCGCGCTCGCCGGGCCTAGCTCTTGACGCGCGTCGGGCCGGCGCACCGGCCGGTGCGACAGGCGGAGCGGCGCGGATCGCTCCGGCGCCGCCGACCTGTCCCCGTCGCTCGGCCCTGCGGCATGTCGGGGGGAGATGCGAGCATATGAGCATGCCCGCACTCGCGTCGAGTCCTCGCATGGTGGGCCGCCGCCGCGAGCTCGAGAGCCTGTTCGAGGCGTTCGCCGAGGGCCGCAGGGGAACGCCCCGCACGGTCGTCGTGCGCGGAGAGGCGGGGATCGGGAAGACCCGCCTGGTGCAGGAGTTCCTCGTCGCCATCGCCTCCGACGAGAGCTCCGAGCTCCCCGTCGTCGTCGCGATCGGCCAGTGCGTCGACCTGGGCCCCATCGGCGCGCCCTTCGGGCCGATCCGCCGCGTGCTGCGCGATCTCTCCGCCGCGCTCGGAACCGAGGCGCTGCGCGAGGCCGCCGGCTCCCCAGGCGCCGTCGCGACCCTCGCCTCCTTCGTCCCGGGCATCGCCGACGAGGCATCCGCGGTCGACGAGCACACCGGCGAGTTCGCCGAGGCGATCGAGGTCGTGCTCGAGTCGCTGTCGCGGCGTCGGCACCTCGTCATCGTCGTCGAAGACCTGCAGTGGGCGGATGCTGCGACCCTGGCGCTCCTGCGCACCCTCGCAAGCACCCTTCGCGGACGGCATCTCACCGTGATCGCGACCTACCGCTCCGACGACATCGACCGCTTCCATCCGCTTCGGCCGGTGCTCGCCGAGCTCGACCGCACGCGCGCGGTCGTGCGCGTCGAGATCGCGCCGCTCAGCGCGGACGAGGTCGCCGAGCAGGTCGCCCTCCTCTCGTCCCGCGACTTCCCCGACGGCGCGCTGCGCGCGCTCAGCGACCGCAGCGGCGGCATCCCGTTCCTCGTCGAGGAGCTCGTCGACCTCGGCGAGGCGCAGCTGCCCGACACGCTGCGCGACCTCGTGCTCGCGCGCTACGGCCGGCTCAGCGACGCCGCGCGCGAGGTGGTCCGGGCGATGGCGGCGGGAGGGGTGCACACCGACCACGACGTGCTGCGCGCCGTGGCGGCCCGCGACGACGACGAGCTCGACACCGCGCTCCGCGAGGCGATCGAGGCGCGCGTCATCGTCGCCGACGGAGCCGGCTACACCTTCCGGCACGCGCTCACGCACGAGGCGGTCTACGGCGAGATGCTGCCCAGCGAGCGGGTGCGCGTGCATCGCCGCTTTGCCGAGAGCCTCGCCGAGCACCGCGCGGACTCCCCCGACGCCGTGTCGGCCGTCGCCGAGCACTGGCTCATCGCGCGCGAGATCGGCCCGGCCTTCGATGCCACCGTGCGGGCGCTGGAGCAGTCCAGGGCGACCTTCGCCCCCGCGACGTCCGTCAAGCTCGCCGAGCGCCTGACCGAGCTGTGGGACCAGGTTCCGGATGCCGCGACCCGCGCGTCGACGACTCTGCCCGAGCTTCACCTGGCCGCCGCGCAGTGGTGGCACGAGCTCGGCGACGCCGAGCGGGCGCTGCGCGCGACGAACGAGGGACTGGCCATCGACACGGGCGATCCGCTCGTGCGCGCGGGCCTCCTGCGGCAGCGGTTCGTCCACGAGTTCAACCTCGACAGGAATCCCGACCGCTCCGGGCTCCACGAGGCCATCGCACTGCTGGACGGCGTTCCCGGCGAGCGTGCGCGCGTGCTGCTGTCGCGCACGCTCATCAATCTGGTCGGCGAGGATCGCGGGCCGGAGTCCCCCGGACACCTGGAGCGCGCGCTCGCCATCGCCGAGGAGCTGGGCGACGACACCGCCCTCGCGATCGCCCTGACCAACAAGTCGTGGCGGATCTCCGATGAGGACGACGACGAGCCGGCCGCTCTCGAGCCCCTGGAGCGCGCCTTGACCCTGAAGGTCAACCCGTCCACGAGGGCCTACGTCGGAGAGGCGTACGTCAGTCTGCTGTCGCGCCTCGGCCGCTTCGACGAGGCCGCCGACATGGGCAGGCGCCTTCACGCCGAGTCCGCGCGCGCCGGCATCGAGCGCGGCGTCGGCGCCGGGATCGCGGTGTCGGTCGCGCACGCGTCGTTCGCGACCGGTGACACCGACACGGCCCTCCACTACGCACAGCGGGCGCGGCGTCTGCTCGACCGGCACGCGCGCGTCGCGGTGGTGCGGATGCTCGCGACCCACCACGCCTGGAACGACGAGCCCGACGCGCGCCGCGCCCTGCTCGACAGCGAGCGCTCAGCGCTCGAGGAGCACACCCGCCGCCATCCCGAGCGCCGCGAGTGGTGGGTGCCCGAGACCGTCGACGCCGTCCTGAGCGCAACGATCGGACGGCGGACGGGAGCGGCCCCCGCGGACTGGCCGGCGCGCATCGCGTCGATCTCCGCGGCGGTGAACGGGAAGGGCTCCCCGCCCTCGCGACGCTATGCCGCGGTCGCGGGAGCGCTCGTCGTCCGGGCTCTCGCGGGCGAAGACGCAGCGGCGCGGGCGGCCGAGCTCCACGAACTCGTCGCAACGGCGGCCGGGCGGTGGGCGCCGCGCGGCACCGCCCCGACGATCGCCGCGTTCGTCCGCGCGACCCTCGCAGACGCCGCCGGCGACGGCGTCGAGGCACGCATCGCGAACTGGCGAGCCGTCGTCGCGGCCACGGGCGAGGGCGTCATGCCGGTCCGTCACCGGCACCTCGCACGGCTGAGCCTCGCCGCGGCGCTCGTGGAGTCGGGCGCGCGCGACGAGGCGGGCGAGCTGCTGGGGGCTCTTGCGACGGATGCCACGGCCCACGGCGTCGCGAGCATCAGCCGATGCGCCGCCGAACTCGCACGTCGCGCGGGTACCGCGGCATCCCCGCGCCGAGGTGCAGCCGTCACGGGCATCGAGGCGCTGACACCCCGGGAACGCCAGGTGCTCGCGCTCGTCGCCGAGGGTCTCACCAACGCGCAGGTCGGCGAGCGTCTCTTCATCAGCCCGAAGACCGCATCCGTGCACGTCTCGGCGATCCTCGGCAAGATCGGCGCCGCCAACCGCGCCGAGGCCGCTGCGCTCTTCTCATCGACCGCGGCTGCCGAGGCATCCTGACCGCCGCGCCGCCGGAGGCCACAGGGGACGCTCCGCTCGGCGTCGACCCAACACGACGCACGCCGCCGGCCCGCTGTGCGGATCCGACGGCGTGCGGCTCGTCGTGAGGTGCTCAGAAGCGGCGGTCGCGACGATCCTGACGGCGGTCCTGGCGGCGGTCGATGCCGTTGGACACCACCTTGGCGGTGCCGACGACAGCCGCCGTGCGGGCGACCGGGCGGCCGATGACTCCGACGCGTCCGACGCGTCCGACTCCGATGGGCATGGTCATTCTCCTTCGTCCTGCAGTGATGCGATGAGGGCCTGGGTCGGGATGCGGTCGCTCGCCACGAGGCGCGCTCCGGTGCGCCGCAGGGCGACCGCGAAGGGCGCCGCCCACGTGTTCTCCCACACGAGCACGGCGGCGCGGCTGCCGGGGCTCAGGGTCTCGGCCAGCTGCAGCAGGTCGGACTCCGCGAGCACCTCGGCCAGTGACGACACGATGCCTCCGAGCGGACCGAGGTCGTCGACATCCTCGAGCTCGTCGATGTCGACAGAGCCGTCGTCGTTCTTGTACACGAAGATGAGGTCGAGCACGCGGATGGTGTTCGACTCGACGAGGCGCACGAGCTCGGCCGCGGCCTCGCCCGTGAAGTTCGCCTCATCGGCGGGGAACTCCACGACGATGTAGTCGATGGGGCCCAGCTCCTCGTCCGCGAGTTCGCCGGTGTGTGTGGTCGTCGGCTCCTCGGCCTGGGCCTTGGTCGCGACGACGTCTGATTCGGACATGCTTCCTCCTTACGCGGCCGTGTGTTCCGCACGTCCAGTGTTGGGCCTCCGGCGCCGCCGGAACGGGTGCATCGTCCCCTGCGGGTGAGCCGATAGAGACGGCGCGTCGCATGCGCAAGCCCCACGACCCCACCCCGTCGTGGTCGTACCTTCGTGACATGGGCATGTTCCGACCCCGCGGGCCGCAGTACGTCGAACTCGAGACCTCTGAGGTCGGTCTGCGTGCGTCGCAGCCGCCGTGGAGCCTGTGGGCCGACAGCTTCGGCCGCCTGGCGACCCGCGCGCTGCAGATCATCCTCGTGGTGGCGATCACGGTCGGCGCGGTGTGGGTGCTGCAGCAGGTGACGCTCGTCACGATCCCGCTCATGCTCGCCCTCATCTTCGCGTCGGCGTTCGCACCCGTCATGGCGTGGATGAAGCGGCGCGGCGTCCCGTCGGTGCTCGCGACGATCATCACGCTGCTCGCGATCCTCCTGATCCTGGGCGCGGTCGGATGGCTCATCGTGTGGGCGGTCCGCGGTCAATGGGACGAGCTGGCGGTCCAGGCGCAAGAGGGCTTCCAGAGCGTGATCTCGTGGGTCAACACACTGCCGTTCGCGCCCTCCTCCGAGCAGCTGCAGGACTGGGGTGGACAGCTCACCGACTTCCTCACCAGCGCGCAGTTCGGCTCGGGGGCGCTGGCGGGGGTCAACGCGATCGCCAACTTCCTCACCGGACTCGTCCTCATGGTGACGATCCTGTTCTTCTTCCTGAAGGACGGACCGCAGATGTGGGAGTTCGTCCTGCGCCCCTTCCGCGGCTCCAAGTACCAGCGCGCCCGCCGCATCGGCGACAAGACCGTCGGCGTGCTCGGATCCTACGTGCGCGGCACGGCCTTCGTGGCGTTCGTCGACGCGGTCGGCATCGGCATCGGCCTCCTGATCCTCCAGGTACCTCTCGCCATCCCGCTGGCCGTGCTCGTCTTCCTGCTCGCCTTCATCCCCATCGTGGGCGCCGTGCTCGCCGGGATCATCGCCGCCCTCGTCGCGCTCGTCGCCAACGGCTGGGTCAACGCGCTCTTCGTCGTGGGCGTCGTGATCCTCGTCAACCAGCTCGAGGGCAACTTCCTCCAGCCGGTGCTGATGGGTCGCACGATGCGCCTGCACGCGTTCGTCGTGCTGATCGCCCTCGCCGTCGGCACGGCGGTCAACGGCATCCTCGGTGCGGTGCTCGCCGTGCCGATCGCCGCCGTCCTGTGGGGCGTCGTACAGGTGTGGGACGGTCCCGACCGGCCGGCGCGCTGGGCGCGGCCGAAGCGCGCGGTCAGCTCCTAGCCCCCGGGCCTTCCCGGTCGAGACCGCACGGATCACGGGCAGGATGCCTCGGCATCCGTCGTCCGTGCGCTCCCGACGGGATCCGGCATCCGTCCGCGGTCGCGGCGCGATCCAATCGTCGTCCGCGGTCGCGACGGGATCCGGCATCCGTCCGCGGTCGCGGCGGGATCCGGCAGCCGTCCGCGGTCGCGGCGGCGCCGACCCCGAGACCGCTCTCGCCGGTGTCCGTCCCGGCGGGCAGGATGGGTGCATGCCGCACGAGATCCCCGCGCCGATGCTCGCGAAGTCCGTCCCCGAGGTTCCGGGTCCGGATGCTGTCGCGGGCGGTCTCAGCTTCGAGCCGAAGTGGGACGGCTTCCGCGCCCTCATCTCGTGGGACGGCGAGTCGGTCGAGATCGGATCGCGCGGCGCGAAGCCGCTCACCCGGTACTTCCCCGAGCTCGTCGAGGCGTTCTCGCGCCTTCTCCCTGAGCCCTGCCTGATCGACGGAGAGGTGGTCGTCCCGAAGGACGTCGGCGGCAAGCAGCGGCTCGACTGGGACTCGCTCACCCAGCGCATCCACCCCGCGGCATCCCGCGTGAAGATGCTGTCGGAGCAGACGCCGGCCATGTTCATCGCCTTCGACCTGCTGGCGCGCGGCGAACGCGATCTGCTGGACGAGCCGTTCGCGGTGCGGCGCGCCGAGCTCGCCGACCTGCTCGGCGGCGTGCCGCACCCCGTGCACGTCACGCGCACCACCGAAGACGCCGAGCTCGCCCGGCGGTGGCTCTCGGAGTTCGAGGGCGCGGGCCTGGACGGCGTCGTCGCGAAGCCGCTCGCGCAGCCCTACGCGCCGAACAAGCGCACGATGTTCAAGATCAAGCACGCCCGCACGGCCGACGTCGTCGCGTGGGCGTATCGCGTTCACAAGTCCGGGCAGGGTGTCGGGTCGCTGCTGGTCGGCCTCTATGGTGACGACGGCACGTTGCTGCCCGTGGGCGCGGTCTCGGCGTGGAGCAACTCGCGCCGACTCGAACTCGTCGACGAGCTCGCCCCGCTCGTCGAGCGCGATGAGTCGGGCGAAGCCGTAACCGGGGCCGGCGAGAAGTCGCGGTTCACGGGGGCCGACAAGGACATGTCGTTCGTGAAGCTCCGGCCGGAGAAGGTGCTCGAGGTGCGGTACGACCAGCTCGAGGGCTGGCGCTTCCGGCACACCGTGCAGTTCGAGCGCTGGCGCCCCGACCGCGATCCGCGCTCGTGCACCTACGACCAGCTCGAGACGGTCTCGGCCTACGATCTGGGCGACGTCCTCGACTGAGGATGCGGCGCCGCCGGGTCACGGCGAGGGTCAGGCCTCGCCATCCTTGGGCCAGTTCGCCTCGTTCTTGCGGCTGGGCTGCACACGCGGCGGCTCGCCGGGCATCTTCGGGAAGTCCGGCGGGAAGGGCAGCTCGCCGAGCCCTCCGTCGAGGTCGCGCTGCCACCACTCGAGAAGCGTGTCGATGCGGCCCGGCCTGTCGAGGAGCGTCGCCCATGGGTCGCCCTGAGCGGCGAGGCGCTCGGGCACGGTGCGGATCGTGAAGGCGCCGGGGTCGACCCCGGCCTCGAGCTCATCCCACGTGAGCGGCGTGGAGACCGTCGCCGCCGGCAGCGCCCGGGGACTGTAGGCTCCGGCCATCGTGCGGTCGCGGTTGGCCTGATTGAAGTCGACGAAGATGCGCTCGCCGCGCTCCTCCTTCCACCAGTTCGTCGTGACCTGGTCGGGAAGGCGCCGCTCGAGCTCGCGCCCCGCGGCGATGACGGCGTGCCGCACGTCGAGGAACTCCCACTCCGGCTCGATGGGGCAGAAGACGTGGATGCCGCGATTGCCGCTCGTCTTGAGGAACGCCGTCAGACCCGCCTCGGCGAGCACGTCGCGGAGCGCCGGGGCGACGGCTGCGGCATCCTGGAAGTCCGTGCCCGGCTGCGGGTCGAGGTCGATCCGCAGCTCGACCGGGTTGTCGGTGTTCGATGTGAGCGATGCCCACGGGTGGAACACGACCGTGTTCATCTGCGCCGCCCACACCGCCGCCGCGATCTCGGTGAACACGATCTGCGGATGCCTCCGGCCGCTGTTGTAGGTGACGGTCTGGGCGTCGACGAACGACGGCGCGCCCTTCGGCGGGTTCTTGGAGTAGAACCGCTCCCCGTCGACGCCGTCGGGGAAGCGCTCGAGAGAGACGGGGCGGTTGCCGTTCGCGGCGAGGAAGGGCTCGGCGACCGTCACGAGGTACTCCGCCAGCTCCCGCTTGGTGATGCCGACCTCGGGCCACAGCACGCGGTCGGGGTTCGAGATGCCGACTTCGCGGTCGCCGTCGGGTCCCGGGACGGTCAGGGTGATGCGCGGGGAGGCCATGGATCCGACCCTAGGGGCACATCCCGACGCTCGTCATGGCCTTGCGCCGCGCTCGCCGCCGAGCAGGCACGTCGGCGGCGGCCCCGGCACGCCGGCACGTCGGCGGCGGCCCGGCACGCCGGCACGTCGGCGGCGGCCCCGGCACGCCGGCACGTCGGCGGCGGCCCCGGCACGCCGACGAACGCCTGCCCTTCCGGCCCGAGGGCGGGACGCCGGAAGGGTCAGCCGCGCAGGACGGGGAACTTCAGGTGGGTCACGCGGTTCCCCTGCACGACGACGGTCGGATCGCCGAGCATCACCGTGACCGTCGGCAGGTCGATGAAGTACGGCACGCCGGCGCCCAGCAGGACCGGGACGAGGTCCATCGCGACCTCGTCGAGCAGTCCCGCCGCAAGCGCCTGGCTCGCGATCGTGCCCGCCGCGACGGCCACCGCCTTGTGCCCGGCGATCTGCTGCGCCCGTGCGATGGCGTCCTCGATGCCGGTCGTGACGAAGTGGAAGTTCTCCGACCCGGGATACGACCAGTCGATGGGCGGCTCGTGCGTCACGACGACGACGGGGACGCCGAGTGGATGCTGCCCCCTCCAGCCGTCGGTGATGTCGAACAGCGTGCGGCCGACGACGAGCGCGCCGAGCGAGCCGGTGAACTCGCGCCAGTACGCGGCGCTCTGCGGAGTCAGCCGGAAGCTCGGGAAGTCGCCGAGATGCTCGACTTCGACGTCACCGCTCTCGTACCAGTCGAACAGCTCGCCGGGGGTGTTGTCGGGATAGGCGACGAACCCGTCGAGCGAGACGGTGGCGGAGGCGATGACGGTGCCCATTCCTGCTCCTACGCCGGGGCCGCGAGCGCCTCGAGGTCGTCGCGGTGGATGCGGATCCACGGACCGGCGGGATCGATGATCACTCCGGTGATCCCCGGATCGGCGCGCAGCGCCTTCGCGAGCTGCTCCGCGTTCATCGGCGCCGGCTGGTCGCCGCGACCGAGCGCGACCGCCTCGAGCGGGTGCGAGAAGAGCTCGACGAACCGCTCCCCCTCCGCCGTTCGGGCTTCGGCGACGCCGAGCCTGCCCGCGTCGCCGACCCTGCTCACGGCGACCCAGAACGGCGCGCGGCCGAGGGCCTCCGCGACCGCGGCGGGTGTCGCCGCCGATCTCTCTCCGGAGAGGAGCGCCTTGATCTCGAGACGCGGATCGATGCCGTCGACCATGCGCTCGAGGATGTCCCGGCGCAGCACGATTCGGGCCGGCGCCGAGGCGGGGTCGATCACCAGACCCGCGTAGGGTCCAGCAAGCACGTACCGGATCACCGTCAGCGCGGGCTGCCCCATCGCCGAGGTGTCGTTCGCACCGTCGTTGCGCAGGCTCGCACCGAGAGCCTCGCCGCCGCTGTAGGCGACGACGAAGTTCTCCTCGCCGAGCGTCACGATGGCAAGGGGCAGCTCCTTGCCCTCCGACAGCAGCGCGCGCGCATCGCCCTTGACCCGCAGATACAGGGTGCCCTGCAGCAGCTGCCGAGCCACGTGGAGGATCTGCTGGCCGGTCGGATCGGTCGGCAGCGCCGCGAGCGCGTCGGCGAGCAGCACGTTGTCGCGAAGTCCCGGGACGGTCTCGCGCGGGGGCGGAGCGACCTCCCGCCCCAGCCGCAGCTGTCCGATGGGGGCGGGCTGCGTTCCAGCGTCTGGCTGCGTCCCGGCGTCTGGCTGCGTTCCAGCGTCTGGCTGCGTTCCAGCGTGTGCCGGCGTGCCGGGCTCCGCTCGCGTGCCGGGCTCAGCTCGGAGCGCCGCGGCGGGCTGGGTCGGCGTCGTGGGCGCTACTCCGACGCCGCGGAACGACGAGATCGAGATGCCGACGGATGCCTCGGCCGCCGCATCCGTCGCCTCCGGCGTCACGACATCCGACGACGCGGAGTCCGGCGACTCGCCCGCCTCGGGCTCGGCGGGCCGCTCGACCTCGGCGTCGACGGGCTGGTCACGATCGCGCTTGCCGCGTGAGAAGAGAGCCATCGATCGAGCCTAACCCCGGGGGCCGCCGCCCACGGGGTGGTCGAGCGACCCTACAGCTTCTCGATCGGGGCGATCTTGATCAGGAGCTTCTTCGGGCCGGCGGAGTCGAATCGCACGTGCGCGACGCGCTTCGCGCCCTCGCCGGTCACAGCATCCACCCGTCCCTCGCCGAAGTCCTCGTGACGGATGCGGTCACCCGGCCCGAGCACCATGTCGCCGTTGTCACGCACCTTCGCTGGAATCTTGTTCGCGAAGCGCTCGATCGACGTGGACTTCGGCACCAGGTCCTCCCCGTACCGACGGCCGCCCGAGGCCGGCGAGCCGCCCCATCCGCCGCCCGGCCGGCGCGCGTTGAGCGCGCGCGACTGCGTGCCGCCGCGGGAGTTGACGTCACCCGGCGACTGCCGCCAGTCGATGAGCTCGGCCGGGATCTCCTGCAGGAACCGGCTCGGCATCGCGACGGTGACCTCGCCGAACTGCGCACGGGTCATCGCGAGCGTGAAGAACAGGCGCTTGCGGGCGCGTGTGACGCCGACGTAGAAGAGGCGCCGCTCCTCCTGCGGGCCGCCCGGCTCCCCCGCCGAGATGCGGTGCGGGATGAGGTCCTCCTCGACGCCCGTGATGAAGACGGCGTCGTACTCCAGGCCCTTCGCGGTGTGCAGCGTCATGAGGGACACAGAGCCCGAGGCGTCGTCGAGATCGTCGGCGTCGGAGACGAGCGCGACCTCTGCGAGGAAGTCGATGACGGTTCCCTCGGGGTTGTTGCGGGCGAACTCGCGGGCCACCGCGACCAGCTCGTCGAGGTTCTCGACACGCGCCTCGTCCTGAGGGTCTTTGCTCGCGCGCAGCGCGTCGAGGTAGCCGCTCTTCTGGAGCAGGATCTGGAGGCCCTCGGCGACAGCGGTCGGCGGAGCGAGCTCACCCGTCGCCGGGAGCATGTGCTCGGTCGCCTCCGCGAGCACGGCGTCGAGCTGCGCGATCGCCGCCTGGATCTTCGGTCCGACGCCGAGCGCGGACGCGTTCGCGAGCGCGTCGCGGAAGGTGATGCCCTCGTCCGCGGCGTAGCGGGCGATCGCCGTCTCGGTCACGTCGCCGATGCCGCGGCGCGGCTTGTTCAGGATGCGCCGGACCGCCATCTCGTCGGCGGGATTGGCGACGGCGACGAGGTACGCGAGGGCGTCCTTGATCTCCGCGCGCTCGTAGAACTTCGTGCCGCCCATGATCTTGTAGGGCACGGCCGAGCGGATGAAGATCTCCTCCAGCGCTCGGGATTGCGAGTTCGTGCGGTAGAACACCGCCATCTGGGCGTACGGGACGCCCTTGCGGCGCAGCCCCTCGATCTCGTCCGCGACGAACTGCGCCTCGTCGTGCTGCGAGTAGCCGGTGAAGCCGACGATCTTGTCGCCCGCGCCGACGTCGGTCCACAGCTTCTTGTCCTTGCGGTCGAAGTTGTTGCTGATGACCGCGTTCGCGGCGCTCAGGATGTTCTGCGTCGACCGGTAGTTCTGCTCGAGGAGCACGACCTTGGCCCCCGGGTAGTCGCGCTCGAACTCGGTGATGTTGCGGATGTCCGCGCCGCGGAAAGCGTAGATCGACTGGTCGGAGTCGCCGACGACCGTGAGGGACGCGGCGGGGAGCGCGTCGGCATCCCCGGTTCCCGAGCCCGTCGACGGCGCGAAGATCATCATGCCGCTGTCGCCGAACGACTCGCCTTCGGGCTCCGAGAGCGGCTGCGTCAGCTCATGGATGAGCGCGTACTGCGCGTGGTTGGTGTCTTGATATTCGTCGACGAGGATGTGCCGGAACCGCTTGCGGTACACATCGGCGACGCGGGGGAACGCGCGGAAGAGGTAGACCGTCTGCGCGATCAGGTCGTCGAAGTCGAACGCGTTGGCGCGCTGCAGGGCGCGCTGGTAATCGGCGAACAGGTCGACGAAGATCCGCTCCGCGGGATCGTTCATGTTCGCCTGACGGGCGTAGGACTCGGCATCCGCGAGCTCGTTCTTGAGCTTGGAGATCTTGCTCTGGGTCGCCGCAGGAGTGAGGCCGTAGGCATCCGCCTCGTGCTCCTTGACCAGTCGCTTGATGAGCGCGCGCGAGTCGCCCGAGTCGTAGATCGTGAAGGCCCTCGTGAAGCCGAACTGCTGCGCCTCACGGCGGAGGATCCGCACGCAGGCGGAGTGGAACGTCGAGATCCACATGCCCTGCGACGCCTGCTCGCCGACGAGCTGCTGCACGCGCTCACGCATCTCGCCGGCGGCCTTGTTGGTGAACGTGATGGCGAGGATCTGGCTCGGCCACGCCTCGCGGTTGCGCAGGAGCGAGGCGATACGCCGCGTCAGGACGCTCGTCTTGCCCGAGCCGGCGCCCGCGACGATGAGCAGGGCCGGGCCGCGGTAGGTCACGGCTTCGCGCTGCGGCGGATTGAGTCCCGCGAGCAGATCCTCGTCGGGCCGCGATCCCGGGCCCTGCCGAAGGGAGGTCTGCGGTCCGATGTCGCTGCCGACGATGAGGGGCGTTCTGGCGTCGGTCATGGCCCGACAAGTCTAGGCGCGACGCCCGACAGCAGCGTGGCCCTCGTCGAGGTCGGCATGGCTCGCGGGATGCCCCCGCCGTTCGCCGCGGGTGGCGACAGCCTGCGCCGTCGGTGGCTCGGTCAGCGGAGATCGGATGCTGCGGCGCGGAGTCTCCGCATCGCGTCCGGCAGCGCGGTCAGCTTCTTCGCGGCCGCCGCGCGCGCCGAGGCCTCGATCACAGGGTAGGCGTCGACCGGCTCGCCCGCCCGCGCGGCTCTCACGGCCTCGCGCTCGAGGTGATCGGCGAAGAGCAGCGCGTCGCGATGCCCGCCGAGGGCGTCGTGCAGCGCGTCACCGACGACGGCGAGCTCGGCGACCTGCTCGACGTACAGACCCGGCGCGGCCCGCGCCGTCGCCTCCGCCACGTACCGCAGCCGTCGGGCGGCCTTGCGGACGGCGTGGTAGGAGTCCTCCGATCCGTCGATCCGTCCGACCGCCTTGCGCAGGCGGCGCGCCTGCTTCGCGAGGACGGTGGCGACGAACGGTGCGGCGTCCGCGTCGGGATCGCGGACGACGGATGCTGCGACCAGCGCGTCCAGCGCCCGTCTCCGCTTCTCGGCCCGGGGCAGCGCCGCGAGCTCCACGAGCCGCGCGTGCGCCCGCGCGTAGGCGTCGCGCTCGCTCTCCACGAGTCGCCGGCGCATCCGCGGATCGTCGATGCCGGCGTCGGCGAGCTCGCCCTCGGCGACGTCGGCGCGCACCTCGATGTCGCGCACGACTCCGAGCTCGCGACCCCATTCCCTGTACTCGACCCGGACGGCCTCCGCGGCCGGCTCGTCGAGCACGTCGCGGAAGCCCGCGAGCACGCTCCGCAGCCGTCGCACACGCACGCGGTGCTGGTGCACGCCGTCGGGCTCGTCCGCGAGGGCGGCCGGAGCCGTCTCGGCGACCTCCGCCGCGGCGGTGTGGAGCGCGACGACGACGACCTCGCGCCTCGTGAATGTCGCGTGACCGTTCGCCATCTCCCGAGCCTAGCCAGCGGACCAACCACCCCGCCGGGACCCGACCCGGCGTCAACCCGCCGCGACGCAGCCGCCTCAGTAGGTCTCGGGGACGTAGCGGTAGGGGTAGTCGGGCTCGACGTAGTCGCCCGGCTCCTGGCGCGCGGGGAGCAGGGGCTCTTCGCGCGGGATCTCGACGTAGGGGATCATCGACAGCAGGTGCGAGATGATGTTGAGCCGCGCCTTCTCCTTGTCGTCCGAGACGGCGACGTTCCACGGCGCGAAGTCGGTGTCGGTCGCGGCGAACATCTTGTCGCGGGCTCGGGAGTAGTCGTACCAGCGGTTGTAAGACTTCAGGTCCATGGGCGAGAGCTTCCAGGTCTTGCGTCCGTCGGAGATGCGGTCCTCCAGGCGCCTGGTCTGCTCCTCCGGGCTCACCTCGAGCCAGTACTTGAACAGGACGATGCCCGAGTCGATCATCGCCTTCTCGACGAGCGGCACCTGCGCCAGGAACCTGTCGGCCGTCTCGTCGTCGGTGAAGCCCATGACCCGCTCGACGCCGGCGCGGTTGTACCAGGAGCGGTCGAAGATGACGACCTCGCCCGCGGCCGGGAAGTGCTTCACGTACCGCTGGATGTACATCTGGCTCAGCTCGCGCTCCGTCGGTGCGGGCAGCGCCACGACGCGGAAGACCCGGGGACTCACGCGCTCGGTCAGCGCCTTGATGACGCCGCCCTTGCCTGCGCCGTCGCGCCCCTCGAACACGATGCAGATCTTGACGCCCTCGTGCTTGACCCAGTCCTGCAGCTTGACGAGCTCGACGTGCAGCTTCTTGAGCTCCTTGTCGTACTTCTTGCCGCTCAGGCCGCCGTCCTTGGACTTCTTCTTCGACATCCGCGTCTCCCGCGCTCGGCGCGCGCGGGCGAGCGCGCGTGGCGCCAGCCTAGCCCCGTGCCGCTGCGGCAGCTCCCCGTCTCCGAGTCGGGGCTCGGGGTGCGGGTCAAGCCTTCGGCACGCTCGACAAACCCCCCGGTACTCGACCCACCGCGACGGGACGCATGCCCCGCAGCGCTAGCCGTGGACGGGTTCGGGATGCCCCGCCTCGGCGCTCCGACCAGCGCCCCCGCGGCGACGACCCCACGGAACAGTGAGCAGCACGCCGATCCCGACCAGGAGGGCGCCGAACGCCGCCGCCCACCACGCCGTATCGGCGGGGATCTCGAGGTACGTCGTGAGCCCGAGGATGCGCGCGAGCCCCCACGGGAGAAGTCCCAGCTGGTCGTTCCACAGCGACAGCGACGGCTCGAGGCCGATGATCGCGACGACGGTCGCGGGGATCGCGAGCGCCGCGCCGATCGCCGCGAGCACGGCGCCCGTCGCACGACGTCGGCCGAGCTGCGTCGAGAGCGCCCAGCCGGCGGCGACGAAGACCCACAGGAACAGCGCGAACGCGACTCCGATGTAGAGGGTGCGCCGCACCGGGTCGGTCCAGAACGCGAACCAGTACCCGCCGGGCCCGGTGACCGACAGCGCTGCGAGCGTGACGATGCAGCGGAAGACGATCACCCCGCCGACCGCCGCGAGCACGGGCCACGGGGAGCGCTTGCGCGTCACAAGGAGATCGAGTGCGAGAGCGAAGATGAGCCACGCCGCGAGCACGACGGCGAGGTGCGTCCAGGAGAGGAACGAGGTCTGCACGGCGCGCGTTCCGACCAGGAGCGCGCCCGGCACGATGAGCAGCAGCCACCGGTCGAGCGGCAGAAGGCCGAGCGTCGACTCCTGCGCACGCCACGGCCGGGTCGCCGCGAGCCACGTGACACGCGCCGCGGCGGCGCCGGGCCGCCGCACGAGCCGAGTGCGGGTCGCGGCCATGCCGATGACGACCCACGCGAGGGCGAGGACGAGCAGGATCCGCGCGATCCAGGCCATCGCCTCGTCCCGGTCGGCACGCTGCTCGAACTGCAGAGCGGCGTCGAGGTTCCAGGCGGGGTGGTCGATGTCGCCCGTGTAGGTCGCGAGGTGCTGATCGGCGAGCGCCCCGAACTCGTCACGCGCCTGCTGCCACGCGGCCTCCGCCTCGGGCGAGAGGGTGTCGTGCCAGCGCATCTGCTCCAGGAACATCTCGCGGTACGCGCCCAGCAGCCGAAGCACGTCGGACTGGTAGTCCATCGCGCCGACGAAAGCATCGCGCAGCTCGGCGTCGCGCCACGTCGAGGCATCCGTCCCCGCCACGAGGTCTCGCATCTCCTCGGCCTTCGCGACCGCCTCGTGCCCTGCCGCAATCGTCTCGTCGAGCCGGTCCTGTGCGATCTCGTAGATGACGCCGAGCGTCGCGGAGTCGCCGGTGAGGATGTCCCACTCGAAGATCCACATCTGCGGCGGCGGCTCGAGGCCGAGGGCGAACGTGCGCTGCTCGGCGAACGGCTCGATGTAGAGGCCCTGCGTGATCGCGTCGCGCGAGAGCGCCATCGCGTCGGCGATGGCTCGGACCGTTGCCGGGTCCTCCGAGAACCACTCCCTCGCCCAATCGACGGTGACCTGGCCGATGTCGGCGTCGGGGTCGCGGGCGAGCGCCGCGGCGGTCTGCGTGTTGAGCTCGTAGAGCTGCCAGAACCCGCTCTTCAGATACAGCGACATCGGGCCGGCGCGCCACGGGCCGCCGTCCTGGGTCCAGGTCCAGATGCCCTCGATGTTCGGGTTCGCCGCGAGGAGCGTCTGCAGCGCCCACTGGTACTCGGATCCGAGGTCGTTGGGGAACGAGCCGAACGCCTCGAACTCGCGGCGGCTCTGGAACTCGACGATGCGGCGCTGATCGCCGATCTCGAGGGTGTCGTTGAGCGGCAGCCACGAGTAGAAGTCGCCGAGCGTGTACTTCGTCGACACGATCAGGGCGGGCGAATCGATGCCGTCGAGCACCTGCCGGTACGACTCCTGGTCGGTGTGCATGTCGCCGACGTCGCCGATGCCGACGCTCCACGTGCGGAAGATGACGTCACGATCGGATGCCTCGGCCTGCGCCGCGTACGTCTCGAGCATCGTCCGGACGGCGGCGACCGAGCGGACGGCGATCTCGGAGTAGTAGTCCCAGCCCGGCTCCTGGTAGACGTTGCCACCCTCGCCGATGCGGATGAGGATGCCCGAGAGCGCGGGTTCCGCCGCGTAGAGCTCGTCGAGGGCCGCCGTATAGGTCTGCCAGAGCTCGGGGTTCTCGGTGTCGAGTCCGCCGAACTGCGCGTCGAAGAAGTCCGCGAGCTCGGGCGTGAGCATCGGCATGTCGGTGCGCAGGTAGATGTCGACGCCGAGCTCGGCCGCCCGGTCCCAGAACGGCCCGAAAGCGCCACGCAAGGCGAGGGCCCGCGCGACGTGGGGGTCGCCCTCGGGGTAGACGGGCCCGCCCGGCACGTCGGCGAAGGTGGCGAACTCGATGAACCCGGGCCACGAGACGGCGTTGTAGCCGTTGGCGACGGAGTGCCGCAGGAACTCGTCCCACTCGTCGTAGGCGGCGGTCAGGGCGTCCTGATCGATGTAGGGCGGCTCGGAGAGGTAGACGTCCTCGAACGCGCGCGAGACATGCGAGTAGTCGGTGCCGTCCGCCCACTGCGACGGGTCGGGATCCACCCCGACCGCCCCGAGGTCGACCATCCGCAGGGGCAGCTCCGCCGCCGGATGCTCGCCGATCAGCGCCTCGACCGGCGAGCCGATGCGGATGGAGTCGGCGATGTCGTAGATCCCGCGCGCCGCGCCGGCCTCGCTGGACGCATCGATCCGCAGCGCCGTCGGGTTCCCGCTCAGCGTGTACGAGTCGTCGGCGCTGTCGCCCTCTCCGGCGACGACCGTCAGCGTCGCCTCGCCGTTCTTCTCGGTGGCGGATGCCGCGGCATCCGTCAGCTCGTCGAGAGCCGCCGTCACGCGAGGCGTGCCGGGAGCGACGATCGTCGTGAACTCGGGCGGGAAGACCGGTTGCTGGACCGCCGGCACGACGGGGTCGGCCGGCGTCATCTGGGTGGAAGGTTCGGTGCGGATCCCGAGCGCATCACCGACGGCGACTCCCACTCCGAGGCCCAAGGCGAGGAGGACGATGGCGGTGACGGCTGCGAGGATCCCCCTTCGGCGCGCCGTTGGCATGCGGAGAAGCATAAGCGGGGCCAGCCTGGGGATTCGCCCGTCCGTGCACGCTGTGGACGGCCCCCGCGGCAATCGTTATCGTCCCGTGCTGTTCTCGCCTGGGTGGATGCGTCGGCCTCGGACGTCTCGTCTCCGGCGCTTCGCGCCTCCGCTCAACGACCGGGAGCGGACCCCGACCCCCGCGAGACGAAACGCCCCGGACCCACGGGAAACGCGGGTCCGGGGCGCTTCGGCACGCCTCAGCTCGAGGTGCGGATCGCCCTCACGCCGGCCCAGAGCCCCAGCGCCGCGAGGATCAGCGCCGCGACCCACCCCCACAGCACCGTGATCGCGCCGAGATCGCCCGCGAAGAGCGCGCGCTCGGCCTGCACGACCCAGTTCACCGGGTTCACCGCTGCGACGGCCTTCATCCAGGCCGGTCCGTCATCCAGCGGCAGGAGCATCCCCGAGAGGATCAGCAGCGGGAAGATCAGCGTCTGCTGCACGCCCCAGAAGAGCCACTCGCGGTCCTTCGTCTTGAGCGCGAGCGTGTACGAGAGCGACCCGAGGCCGACCCCGAACACGGCCAGCAGCGCGAGCCCGATCACGAGCCCTGCCGGGTTGATCGAGAACCCGAACGGCCACGCGATCAGCACGATGAGCACCGCCAGCACGACGATCGGCGCGATCTCCTTGAGCGCACGGCCGACGAGCAGCGACGCCCGCGACAGCGGCGCGACGAGGGTGCGCTCGTGCGAGCCGGTCATCATCTCGTACTGCAGGTTCGACCCGGTTGCCCCCGTGCCGAACAGCACGATCATCACGAGCACTCCGGGGACGAACCACTGCAGCGTCTCCGCCGGCGGCTGCCCCGACGACCCGATGAGCAGCGGCGCGAACAGTCCCAGGAACACCAGCGGCTGCACGAGGCTGAAGATGAGCGTGAAGGGATCCCGCACGACGGGCTTGAGCTCCCGCGTGAGGACGTTCCACGTGTCGCGCGCGGCGTTCTGCCGCACGGCCGTGTCGGGTGTGGTCGAAGTGGTCATCGGCTGGCTCCCGCCTTGTCGTGCGCGGATGCCTCGGTCGAGGCATCCGCTTCGTCCTGCTCTTCTCCGGCGCCGGCGCCCTCGCCCGCCTCCCGCAGCGTGCGACCCGTCAGCGCGAGGAAGACGTCGTCGAGCGTCGGCGGCACACCGGTCGCCGTCCGGACGCGGAGGCCCACGGCATCCAGTTCCCGCACCGCAGTCGGCAGCAGACCGTCGCCGTCCGGAACGGTGAGGACGATGGATGCCTCGCCCTCGCGCCGCACCTCGCGATCGGTCAGTCCCTGCACGACCCCCACCGCGCGCGACGCCTCTTCGTCCGAGCCGAAGCCGAACGTCAGCACGTCGCCCGCGAGGTTGGCCTTGAGCGCCGTCGCGGTGTCGTCGGCGATGACACGTCCTCTGTCCATGACCATGACCCGCTCGGCGTAGCGATCAGCCTCCTCGAGGTAGTGCGTCGTGAGGAAGACCGTCGTGCCGTGCTCGGCGCGCAGGTCGAGGATGTGCTGCCACAGGTTCGCCCGGCTCTGCGGGTCGAGCCCCGTCGACGGCTCGTCGAGGAACAGGAGCGGGGGCGCGTGCATGAGCCCGAGCGCGATGTCTAGCCGGCGCTTCTGCCCTCCGCTCAACTGCTGCACCGTCCGCGTCGCGAAAGAGGCGAGGTCGAGCGACTCGATGAGCTCGTCGGCCCGCTGCGCCGCCGCCTGCTTGCCGATGCCGTAGAACGCGCCCTGGCTGAGGAGCTCGTCGCGGACCCGCTGCGCGAAGCTTCCGCTCGTGAGCTGCCCGACGTACCCGATGCGCGCACGCACGTCGACGGACTGCCTCAGGATGTCGTGGCCGACGACGCGCGCGGTGCCCGACGTCGGCGGGATGAGGGTCGTGAGCATACGCAGGCTCGTGGACTTTCCGGCGCCGTTCGGCCCGAGGAACGCGACGAGCTCGCCGCGGCGCACGGTGAAGGTGAGGTCGGTCACGGCCTCGACCGTCTTCTTCTTCGAGTTCCTCTTGGGCTGATCGGGGAATCTCTTGGTGAGGCGCGAGGCCTCGATGATCGGTTCGTTCGCCATGCCTTGAAGGTAGACGCGAATGCGGACAGATTAGGTCCGCAAAGCATGCCAATCTGGAGGCATGTCCGATACGACCACCCGGGCCCTATCGCTCCTCAACCTGCTGCAGACGCACCGGCACTGGCCGGGCTCCGAGCTCGCCGAGCGCCTCGGCGTGACCGAACGCACGGTCCGCCGCGACGTCGAGCGCCTGCGCGACCTGGGCTACCGCATCGAGTCGACGCCCGGGTCTGCCGGCGGGTACCGCCTCGAGGCGGGCAGTGCCGTGCCGCCCCTGCTGCTCACGGACGAGGAAGCCGTGGCGATGGCGATCGGGCTGCGGGTCGCGGCATCCCAGCGCCTCATCGACGGCCCCGAGACGACGCTGACGGCGCTCGCGAAGCTCGAGCAGGTGCTCCCGGCGCCCCTGCGCCGCAGAGTGAATGCCCTGGCGGATGCCGTGCAGCCGACGGGTATCCATGCGGGCGCCGCCGTGTCGACCGATGTCCTCGGCGAGCTCGCCCTCGCCTGTCGCGATCACGAGCGCGTGCGCTTCACCTACACCGCCGCGTCGGGCGAGGTGACCCGGCGGCGGGTCGAGCCGCACGTGCTCGCGCCCGCGGACCGGCACTGGTACCTGCTCTGCTGGGACCTCGAGAAGGAGGACTGGCGCACCTTCCGAGTCGACCGCCTCGCCGAGGTCGATCACACGCGCGTGCTCTTCGAGCCGCGCCCGCTCGCCCCCGAGCAGGTCGAGGAGTTCATCCTCGTCGCGCGCTCGTGGGTGCGCCAGCCGGTCGAGACCGACCTCGTCATGGAGCTGCCCTACGACGTCATGCGGGAGTGGTTCGGGCAATGGGGTCAGGGTGCGTCCGCCGAAGGAGACGGCCACACGCGCTGGCCGGTCGGCGGCGCCGACTTCCGCGAGACGATGTACGGCATGTCATGGGTGCCGGTCGGGGTCGAGTACACGACCGACCTCGCCGAGCCCGCCCGGGGCGAGCTGCGCGAAGTGCTGGAGCGGATGCTGCGCGCGCTGGATGCCGCTCCGCCGGAACCTCGGGCGCTGGATGCCTCGTCCCGCGCCCGCATCCGGCGCTGAGCGCCGCGGGTCGCCGGCCGGGTGCGCCGATGCGGGCGGCGGTGTCTCGGGGCGTCGGCGCCGGGACCCGGCATCCATCCGTCACCGGGCGATACGCTCGCGATCATGAGCGACGAGACGCCCGCCGAGATCCTTGCCCGCGTGGAGACGGAGGAGCGCGAGATCGTGCTGCCGCGCTTCGACCTCGACGACGCGTGGCGCCTCGGCTCGGCGATGCGGGCCGCCGCCCTCGAGCGGGGTCTGCCGATCGTGATCGGCATCTCGCTCGGCGAGGCGCGGGTCTTCCACGCGGCGCTGCCGGGATCGAGCGCCGACAACGACGGCTGGCTCGAGCGCAAGTCGCGCGTCGCCCGCCGCTTCGGCCGCTCCTCGTACGGGGTGGGCCTGTCGTTCCGGGCAGCGGGCAAGGACTTCGACACGTCGGCACGGCTCGACACCACGGAGTACGCCGCGCACGGAGGGGTGTTCCCGATCACGATCGCGGGTGTCGGCGTCGTCGGAACAGTGGGCGTCTCCGGGCTCCCGCAGGCCGACGACCACGCGTTCGTCGTCGAGCACCTGCGCGCCTTCCGGGCGCCGTCGGGCTGACCGCTCAGCCGGCTCCCGCCGCCGTCAGGGACGCGAGCCACTCCGCATGTCGCGGCCACCGCTCGGCGCCGCCGCCCTCGTGCGCGTTGAACGAGTAGACATCGACCTCGGCGCGGCCGGCGTAGTGGTTCGCGGCGGCGAACACCGTCGACGGCGGGCAGATGAGGTCTTCGAGAGCCGCGGAGAAGAGCGCCGGCGCGGAGGCCCGCTTCGCGAAGTTGACCCCGTCGAAGTACGCCAGAGTGGCGAACACTTCGTCCACGTCGGCGCGGTGGGCGCCCAGGTAGTTCGCGATCTCGCGGTAGGGGTACTCGTCGGTCAGGCGGACCGCGCGCTCGAAGTGGCAGAGGAACGGGACGTCCGCGGCGAGGGCCCACAACTCATCGGCGAGACCCGCCACGGCGAGCGCCAGCCCGCCGCCCTGGCTGCCGCCGGCGACGGCGATGCGTGCCGGGTCGACCAGGTCCAGCCCGCGCAGCGCGTCGACCGCGCGCACGGCGTCGGTGATGAGACGGCGGTAGTAGTAGGTGTCGGGCGAGCCGATGCCCCGCGTCATCATCCCCGGCGCAGCGGGCGCGGAGCCGACCGCATCCGCCGTGACCCCGAGGCTCCAGCCGCTTCCCTGCCCGCGCGTGTCCATGACGAGATGGGCGTAGCCGGCGGACGCCCACGCGAGGTGCTCGTGCGCGAGCCCCCGCCCTCCGCCGTAGCCCACGTACTGCACGATCCCGCCGCGCGGCGAACCGTCCCGCGGGGTGAGGAGCCACGCGGCGATCGGCTCGCCGCCGAAGCCGGCGAAGCGGACGTCCCGCACCTCCAGCGTCGTGAGAAGCGGCTGCGCACCGGTCGCGCTGGTCGGCCGGCCGTGCGATCGCGCCTCCCCGATGGTGCGCGCCCAGAAGTCGTCGAAGTCGGAAGGCTCGCCGACCTCCGGGCGATAGCGTCGCAGCTCGTCCAACGGCAGGTCGAAGTGGGCCATCGAGTAACCTCCGGGTGATCGTCCGACACGGGTGCGACCACGACGGGTCGTGCATCTCAGTCTGGCCGACGCGCGGACACCGCGACCCACGCGGCCACGGACACCGCTGCCGCGCGCGGCGCACGGCCTCCGGGCGTCATAGGGCGACTCACAGCGAAACCCCGGTTAACGGTCTCTCACCCTGTCGCGGTTCGGCGCTAGCGTGGGGTCATCGCGGCGATCCGGGCGGTCCCGGGCACCGGTTCATAACCGGCAGCGTTGCAGGTTCGACTCCTGCCGTCGCGTCCACGTCGTCACACGAGGACACGGGCACTGCGGCCTCCTCTCGCTCCGCTCGCTACCAACCGGTCCCCGAGCGAGAACCCGCGACCAACCGGTGCCCGAGCGAGAACCCGCGACCATCCGGTCCCCGAGCGAGGAGCGAAGCGACGAGAGGAGGGGACGACCTCGAACCCCCCGCGCGACGGGGATCACCCCCTGCGGATGGGCACCGAAAATCCCCGTCCCACAATCGGAAGGGCCGACTTAGCATGACTGCATGAAGCGCCTCCCCCCGGTCCTCGCCGCTCTCGCCCTCGCCATCACCCTCGCCGTCGCCCCCGGTTCCGCCGCCTCGGCGCAGCCGACGGGTCCCGTATCGGCCGCGCCCCTGGCCCTCCCCGTGTCGACGACGACCGTCGACGTCTCGCAGGACGGCCGCCGGTTGTCGGCCCGGCTCGTGCAGCCGACCGGGTCGGCGCCGGGCGCCTACCCGGTCGTCGTCTTCGGGCACGGCTTCACGCAGTCGCCCAGCCGGTACGCCTCGACGCTGAACGCGCTCGCCGCCCGCGGCTATGTCGTGATCGCCCCCGGCTCGCAGACGGGCCTGTTCCCCGACCACTCCGCCTTCGCCGACGACCTCTGGGCGGCCGCCGTGTGGGCGCACCGCACGCAGCCGAACGCGCACCCCTCCTTCGACGCCGTCGTGGGCCACTCGATGGGCGGCGGAGCGGCGGTGCTGGCCGCGTCGAGGCATCCCGAGCTGGAAACGCTCGCGACCCTCGCCGCTGCCGAGACGCGCCCGTCGGCCGTCGCTGCCGCCCGGACGGTCGCTGCCCCCGGGCTCTTTGTCGTCGGCTCGGCCGACACCGTCGTGCGCCCCGCCTCGACCCGCGCCATCTTCGACGCGAAGCCGTCGCCCGCCACGTGGGTGTCGATCACGGGCGGGTACCACTGCGGGTTCCTCGATTCGTCGTCCTTCCTCGGCCTCGGCTGCGACCGCGGCTCGATCTCCCGCTCGACCCAGCTGAGCATCTCGAACGCCCTGCTCGGCAACTGGCTCGACGCACGATTCCGCGGCGGCGCGTTCGCGTGGCCGTCGAGCACCGTCGGCGAGCAGAAGTAGCCGGGAGGGACCTCGCACGCCCGGCCGCGCCCTCCACGCGCGGCGCGACTGCCCCCACCCACCGGGGCCTCCCGACCGATCCCGCGTCGGAACATCGCGCTACGTTCGATGTGCCGGCGCAGGGTAACGCGAGAAGGCCCCCGCGAGAAGTCCCCCACGCATGCAGGCCGCCAGCCCGCATGATGGCCGGATGCTGACTCGCATCGCCCAGTTCGCGGGATGGATGCTGCGCGCGGCCTTCGCTGCGATCCTCCTCCTGCGTCGCCCGCGGCCCATCCATTCGCGAGGCCGGGTGCTCGAGGGCTGGATCACGTGGCTTCCGAACGCGGCGCCATCGGGGATCGCGTGGATCGACACCGTGCCCCCCGCACCGCAGCCGGTCGTCGCGCGGCTCTCCCGCTCGGTCGGGCTGCCGGACGGCTTCCCCGACATCCTCGGACTCGCACTCCGCTTCGACGCCGACGGGCGGCCGGCCGACCTCGAGCTGTCTTCGTCGAGCCTCGGCATCCCCTCCCGCTTCCTGCTGCTGCCGCAGCGCTCACCCGCGCGGGCACGACTCGGGACGCTGCTGCCGTACCGCGGCACGCAGGGACCGGTGCTCGTCTGCGCGCGCACGCTCGCACCCGGCGCCTTGCCCGCCGGCGGGCCGGCGCTCGACGAGGAGCTCGAGACGAGCGGATGGCGGCTGCGGCTGCACCACGCGACGACGACGGGCAAATGGCATCCGTTCGCCGATGTCGAGCTCCGGCTCGCACCCGACCAGGACGACACCGAATTGCGCTTTGACGCGGCACGGCATCCGCTCCCCGGATCCGAGCAGTACGCCTGGATCCGCGCGCTGCGCGACCCGTCGTACGGCCTGGTGCAGCGCGACGCAGGCGCTCGAACGGCCGCGTAGGCCCGACTCGGCGGCGGTCATCCGGCGTCGGTGAACACTCCGACGCGATCGCCGTCGAGGACGAACTGCAGCGCGCTTCCCTCGGGGAAGCGGTCGCGGATCTCGGCCGGAAGATCCCGGCCCACGCCGATCTCGATCGTCGCCGGGAAGGTGCCGGCGGTGCAGTCGTTGAAGATCGGTCCGTTGAACGACTGGGAGTCGACGTCGATCGCGTCCGTGCGCATGACGAAGAGGCATCGGCCCTCGGGCGCACCGGGTCCGCCCATCCACGAGCCCGTCGTCGAGATCGCCGTCAGGCCGTGGAAGTCCTCGTAGCCGACCTGCCCGACTTCACCCTGTCCGAAGATCGGCGGCGGCTGGAAGCCCGGATCCACGTGAAGCACGGCGATCTGACGCCCCTCGCCGGTGCGCTCGATCGGCGTCAGTACCGCGACGGTCGTGGTGAGCGTCCAGACGCCGGCGAGCACCGCGACGACGAGAAGAGAGGCGGCCCAGAGGGACGGGACCCAGAAGCGGAAGCGGCGGGGAGCCTCGGCGGGCTCGTCCGACGCGTCTCCGGGGTCGGTCGGGTCTTCGGGGTCGGCCCGGTCTTCGGGGCCGGCCGGGTCTTCGGGGTCGGCCGGGTCTTCGGTGCCGATCGCCGCGGCCGGCCGAGCCTGCACCGGGTCGCTCGGCCTGGCGGGCCGGACCGCGTCGTCCTCCCCGGGGCGATTCCGCTCCTCGAGCTCTTCGAGCCGCCGCATCGCCGCGGGATCGTCGTGGATGTCGGCACCGGGCCCATAAGCCCGCGCCCGGAGTCTCCGCAGCTCTGCGGTGGCATCGGCATCCATCTCCAGCATCGTCGCACAGGCGCTCAGCGCCCCGGCCGGGCTGTGGAGCACTAGCCTTGCCCGCGGAGGCGAGACCATGGCGGATTCCCGCAGAAGGCCGATCGACATCGGGCGCATCGCGCTGCGTCCCCTCGACGACGCCGACCTCTGGCAGGCCGACGGCGCTGCGCACTGGTCGGACTGGGTCGTGCTCGCGCAGCGCATCCTCGCGGCCGACGCGCTGCGCCAGGACCTCGAGGGACGAGGGGATGCCTGGGACCAGGGTTACGCGGCGGGGATCGCCGACGCGGGCGGGGGCGACAGGGCGAATCCCTTCCGCTGAGCAGTGCTCATTGCACGCCGAGCCCGCGACCGAGGCGAACGCCAGGCGGACGTAGTTCCTTCGAGGGTTAGGCGCGTTTCGTCTCGCTTCGCTCGCTCAACGACCGGCGGGTGGCGCGCCTCTCCCGCGGTCGTTGAGCGAGGGAGCGGAGCGACCGAGACGAAACGCGCCGACGTCGCGAGAAGGCGCCGCTATCACCCCTTCGACGGGCTCCAGGACCGGGCTGCACTCAGCGGAAGAACGACACGCCGAGGTCGGGATGGTCGACGAAGACACCGTCGATGCCGGCATCCCGAATGACCGCCCACTCCGACTCCCAGTCGCCGAAGGCGGCGGCGCCCCCGCGCGTCCGGAACTGCGGCACGAGGAACGCATTCTCCGGGCGGCATGTCCACGCGAAGACCTGCAGCCCGCGCTCGTGCCCGTCCGCTACGACCCGCGACGGCCCCGTCGCCCGGCCCAGACGATCCGGCGCGAGGATCATCCGCTTGTCGAGGCTGATGCCGTCGACGACCCCTGCGAGAGCGTCGAGTCCCGCGGGGGTCGCGGTCTGCCGATACGTCGGCGCCGCCTTCCCGTGCGCTGCCACGAGGTCGAACGCGCTCCCCGACGCCTCCAGCAGGTAGACGTACGCGCCGCGGATGCCTCGTTCCTTCACCCGCGCGAGCACCGTCGACTCGAACGACTCGATGACGAGCGGCAGCTCGCCGCCCGCCCAGCGCGAGGCCCGGAGCTCGGCGTCGACGAGGGACGCGACATCCCATCCGAGTCCCTCGAAATACGTGGCGTGCTTGATCTCGAGGACGACGCCGATCTCGCGTCCCTGTTCGAGCGAGGCTCCGCGCACGAGCTCGAGCACGTCGTGCAGGCGAAGCACGCTCTGCTGGTCGTCGAACGATGCGCTGCTCTCGCGGATCTTGGGCAGCCGCTCCCGGCACCGCAGCGTCGCGAGCTCCTCCCACGCGAAGTCCTCGGTGAACCAGCCGGTCAGCTCGGCGCCGTCGACGACCTTCGTCGTGCGCCGGTCGGCGAACTCGGGACGAGTCGAGACATCCGTCGTCGAACCGATCTCGTTCTCGTGCCGGACCACGAGCACGCCATCCCGCGAGACCACGATGTCGGGTTCGACGGCGTCGACGCCCATCGCGAGCGCGAGGTCGTACGAGGAGCGGGAGTGCTCGGGCCGGTACCCCGGAGCTCCGCGATGCCCGATCACGAGCGGGCGAATGCGCGGCATGGATCCAGGCTATCCGCGGCCCGCGGGGCGACGATCGCCCCGCGGGCTCAAAGACCCTTCACAGCACCGGCCCCCGGCGGAATACCACCCATCGGATATCGTTGATCAACAGCACCGTGCTGCTAACGACCAATGGAGTGTGATCGAGCATGGCCTCGGCAAACCCCGCATTCAACAACCCCGCCTTCCAGGACCCGCGCGCAGTGAAGACCTACCCGGGTGGTCCGCAGGCGGCGAACCTCGGCGGACCGACCCAGTACGCCTCGACGGCGCACGCCGGAATGGATGCTGCCGCCAACGCCCGCCTCGAGGGCGCCTACGCCGCTCCCCCGGCCGGTTCGGTCGAGACGGGGCGCATGACGGTCGAGGACACCGTCATGAAGACGCTCGGCCTCTTCGTCGTGCTGCTCGTCGGCGCGGTCGCGGGCTGGGTCTGGACGATGGCTCCGGTGTCGGTTGAGAACCCGAACCCGACGATCATGCCGTGGATCATCGGCGCCCTCGGTGGCTTCGTCATGGCGATGGTCGTCATCTTCACGTCACGTAAGAAGGTCCGTCCCGCTCTGATCTTCGCCTACGCCGCCTTCGAAGGGCTCTTCGTCGGTGGCATCTCGGCCTACTTCGAGTTCCTTTGGCCGGGGATCGTCATCCAGGCGACGCTCGCGACCCTCGCCGTCGTCGGTGTGACACTCGCCCTCTTCGCCAGCGGCAAGGTCCGCGCGTCCAAGCGCGCGACCAAGATCTGGATGATCGCGATGGTCGGCTACCTGGTGTTCGCCCTCCTCAACGTCGGTCTGATGCTCTTCGGCGTCCTCCCCGCCGATCAGATGTTCGGCCTGTACAGCGCCACGGTCTTCGGCATCCCGCTCGGCCTCATCATCGGCGTGCTGGTCGTCATCATGGCCGCGTACTCGCTCGTCATCGACTTCGACTCGATCCAGCAGGGCGTCCGCAACGGCGCTCCCCGTCAGTACGGCTGGCTCGGCGGCTTCGGCATCATGGTGACGGTCGTGTGGCTGTACGTCGAGATCCTCCGCATCCTTGCGATCCTGCGCGGCAGCAACTAGCCGTCACCTCTCGCGCGAAGGGCCGTCCCGTTCGGGGCGGCCCTTTGCGTCGCTCGCGCGCGGGGACGCCGAAGCCGCGGCTTCTCGCAAGCCCTGGCCGCGGCATCCGTCATCGCCCTAGCGTGGGCCACATGAGCCCTTCGAAGTCCGAGACGTTCGTCGAGGCGGCCGGGCGCGACGTGCGCGTCTCGAGCCCCGACAAGGTCGTGTTCCCCGAGCCCGGGATCACCAAGCTCGAGCTCGTGCAGTACTACGTCGCCGTCGCGGAGGGCGCGCTGCGTGGCGCCGGCGGACGCCCCATGGTGCTCAAGCGGTTCCCGAAGGGCATCGACACCGAGCCGTTCTTCCAGAAGCGCGTGCCCGAGAACCACCCCGACTACGTCGAGACGGCGACGCTGCACTACGCCTCAGGCCGTTCTGCGGAGGAGGCCGTGATCCGCGACACGGCGGGCCTCGTCTGGGTCGTGAACCTCGGATGCCTCGACCTCAACCCGCACCCCGTGCGGGCGGAGGACCTCGACCATCCCGACGAGCTGCGCATCGACCTCGACCCCATGCCGGGGGTCGACTGGTCGCAGATCGTGGATGTCGCGATGGTGGCGCGCGAAGTGCTCGACGACTACGGGCTCGTCGGGTGGCCGAAGACGAGTGGCTCGCGCGGACTGCACATCCTGGCGCGCATCGCGCCGCAGTGGGACTTCCGCGATGTGCGGCTCGCGGCCGAGACCGTCGCACGCGAGGTCGAGAACCGCGCACCGGGGCTCGCCACGGCGCGCTGGTGGAAGGAGGAGCGCGGCGAGAGCGTGTTCGTCGACTTCAACCAGAACGCGAAGGACCGGACGGTGGCATCCGCGTATTCCGTGCGGCCCCTGGCGGATGCGCGGGTCTCGACGCCTCTCGACTGGGCCGAGCTGCACGACCGGCGGCCCGAGGAGTTCACCGTCCGCACCGTGCCGGCTCGGTTCGCGGATCGCGGGGATCCGCACGCGGGCATCGACGACGCCGTCGGGACGCTCGACGGGCTGCTGCAGCTCGCGAAGGACCTCGGACCGGCCGAGAAGCCGCCGCGCGGCGGCGACGGCTCGGGCCGGCGGGTCTCGACGATGCCCCTGATCGAGGTCGCCCGCACCAAGACCAAGCCCGAGGCGCTCGAGGCGCTCGAGCAGTGGAAGGCGCGGCATCCAGAGGTCGCGGCGGAGCTGCACCCCGCCGACGTCATGATCGACGGCATGCGGGGATCGAGTTCGCTGTGGTACCGCGTCCGGATCAACCTGCAGCACGTGCCCGAGGCCGGGCGCCCTGCGCAGGAGGAGCTGATCGCCGACTACGACCCTTGGGCCGGCAAGGTCTGGCCCGGCGCTCCCGGTCGTTGAGCGGAGGTCGCGCAGCGACCGCAGACGAAACGGGCCGCGCCGTCGATTCCGGTCGTTGAGCGGAGGTCGCGCAGCGACCGCGGACGAAACGGGCCGGGCGTCCGATCGGAGGTCAGGCGCGTTTCGTCTCGCTTCGCTCGCTCAACGACCGGGGGCGCGATCGAACCGTCACCGTCCGGCCCGCTGCGCCGGCTCCTCGATGGCCGCGCGGACGGCTTCGCCCATCGCGCGCATCGAGGCCGCGGCATCCATCTCGGCAGCGGCTGCGCGGCCTTCATGCGAGAGCCTCTCGCGCAGTGCGCGGTCGCCGATCACCTCGGCGAGCGTCGAGGCGAGCGCGTCGACATCGCCGTCGCCGACGAGCCGGCCGCCCCCGAGGGCGAGGGTGTCGCGCGGACCGTACGGCATGTCGTAGCTCACGACCGGCACTCCCACGCCGAGAGCCTCGAGCACGACGAGCGGCTGGCCCTCGTTGGTGCTGGCGAGCACGAACACGTCGGCCTCGGCCCACGCGCGGGATGTGTCCGGTGCGTGGCCCTGGAACACCACCGCGTCGGCGACCCCGAGGTCGGCGGCGAGCTGCTCCAGCTCGGCGCGCTGCGCGCCGTCGCCGTACACATGGAGGTGCGCTTCGCGCCGTGTCGCCCGCAGTGCGGCGAGCGCGCGGATCGCGTGGTCGACGCGCTTGCGCGGAATGAGCGAGTTGAGCATGACGATGCGGCCGATCACGGGTGTCGCGCCGACATCCTCGGGTTGCGGCGCGGGATGCGGAACGACGAACGAACGGATGACGCGTCCCACCCGCCGCTCGACATCTCGCTGCTGGCTCGGGGTGAGCCACAGGACGGCGTCGAAGCGGTCGGCTACGGTGAACCAGCGCTCCCACGCGGCATCCATCGGCGAGTCCCAAGCGAACGGGGCGAGGACGTGGCAGGCATGGGTGGTGTGGACGATGCGCACGCGCGGGTCGAGCACGGGCTCGCCCGGCGCGACGAGCGCCTCGCCGACCTGGCGGGCTTCGCACACGAGGACGACGGGCTTGTCCGCGCGGGCGGCGAGGGCGTTGATCCACGCGCGATAGAGACCGGCGTAGCCGGGGAGCCACCCGGTCGGCTCGCCGTCCGTCCAGATGCGAACCGGAGCCTCGGTCAGGTGCCACGCGGGGTCGCCGCTGACGACGGGGAGTTCCAGGACGGTCGCCCCCGAGGCATCCGTGATCGGTCGATACGGCCACTCTGCCTCGGGGATCGGTGCGGAGACGGCCGCCGCGCGCAGCCAGGCGGGGTCGGCGCGGGCGTCGTCGAAGAGGTTGCGGAGGGCGTCCGGCTCGGACAGGAGTCCCCGGCGCACCCACTCGATGCGGTCGGAGTCGTGATCTTCGGATTCGCCCGGGTCGATCGTGAGGAGCAGGGGGCCGGCTCCCGCCTCGGCCATGTCGAGGGCACGCCGCAGGACTGAGATCGTGAAGCCGCCGTCGCGGTCTGGAAGCAGCCGGCTCGCGAGCACGAGGTAGTGCGCGTCGGGCAGGAGGTCGGTCATCCGTCCATCCTCCCCCACCCGTGCGGCCGCCGATGCGCGCCGCCACTCGGACATTCGGCGCGTTTCGTCTCGGTCGCTCCGCTCCCTCGCTCAACGACCGAAAGCGCCGACCCTCCCCGGTCGTGGAGCGAGCCCAGCGAGACGAAGCGCGCCCGGCGGCCGTTCTGCTCTGAGCGGAAGGGCTCGGTGGCCGACGCGTCCCGATCTATCGTGAGCGCATGGCCGAGATCATCGAACTGCCGACGGGAAAGCCGGCTCCGCGCGAGCCCGAGCCGCTGTGGCGCGACGCGCTCGGCGATCTGCTGCGACGCCTCCGGCACGAGCGCGGCGAGCGCCTCGCCGACACGGCGGACCGGGCAGGCGTCTCGCCGCAGTACCTCTCCGAGATCGAGCGCGGCCTGAAGGAGCCCTCGAGCGAGATGATCGCCGCTGTCGCCGGCGCCCTCGACGTCACGCTCATCGAGCTGACCGCGGCCGTCGCGGATGACCTGCGCAGCCGCGCGGCCGAGCGCGCTGTCGTCAGCGTCCGCGCCGCGTTCGCCCTCGCGGCCTGATTCACGCGGCGCGGCTCGGGCGTGCCCGCCGTGCGAGCCTCCCAACTCAGGAAGAACAGCGCGCAGGTTGAGCAGGATCAGGGGAATTCCGCGGCCGCGCCCGCGCACGGAGCCGATTCTTCCTCAGTTGTGCAGATCGCCGGCTCGTGAGTCAGGGTCGACCGGCGCCCACCCGCTCCAGCACGCGGTCGGCGAGCCCGTACGCGACCGCGTCGGCCGCGGTGAAGACGCGGTCGCGGTCGGTGTCGGCGCGGAGCTGCGCGGCATCCTTTCCGGTATGCGCGGCCAGGATCTGCTCGACGTCGCCGCGCACCCGGACGAGCTCGTCGGCCTGAAGGATGAGGTCGGGGATCGCGCCGCGGCCCTGGCCGGCCGGCTGGTGGAGCACGACCCGGGCGTGCGGGAGCACCGCGCGCTTGCCCGGCGCACCTGCGGCGAGCATCACCGCCCCCACCCCGATCGCCTGCCCGACGACCGTCGTGGCGACGTCCGGCCTCACGTGCTGCATCGTGTCGTAGACCGCGAGCATCGCGGCCGGGTCGCCGCCCTCGCAGTTGATGTAGAGCTGGATGTCGCGCTCCGGGCTGTCGGCGTCGAGGTGCAGCAGCTGCGCGATGAGGGCGTTCGCGACACCCGCGTCGATGCCGGTGCCGAGGTAGACGACGCGCTCGGCGAGCAGGTGCGAGTAGACGTCCATGACGCGGTCGCCACGCGGATGCTGCGCCACGACGTTGGGGATCGCGTACGAGGTCATGCCGCCGCCCCGACGCTGAGGCCGGCGGGGCGCCGGCGGCGAGGAACGACCTGCGCGAAGTCCGTCACGATGCCGTCGATGAAGCCGTAATCGAGCGCCTCCGGCGCCGTGTACCAGCGGTCGTGGAGCGAGTCCTCGAAGATCCGCTCGATCGGCTGGCCGGTGTCGCCGGCGATGAGCCCGAGGACGGTGTCACGCATGTGCCGCAGGTCGCCGGCCTGCACCTCGACCTCGACCGTCGAGCCGCCGATGCCGGCCGAGCCCTGATGCATGAGGATCCGCGCGTGCGGCAGGGCGCGGCGCTTGCCGGGCGTGCCGGCGCTCAGGAGGAACTGACCCGCGCTGCAGGCCAACCCGAGCGCGAGGGTGGCGACGTCGTTCGGAATGAGCCGCATGACGTCGCGGATCGCGAGCATCGACGGCACCGAGCCGCCGGGCGAGTGGATCCAGAGCGCGATGTCGGATGCCTCGTCCTCGGCGGCCAGCGCGAGAAGCTGCGTCGCGATGAGGGTGCCGTTGTCGTCGTCGAGCGGGCCGTCGAGCACGAGCACGCGCTGATGGAACAGCTCGCGTCGCGCCTCGGCCCCGAACCGGGGGAGGGTGCCTTCTTCAGCCATGCGTCCAGCCTGCGCCGCGCCCGGCCACGGCGGGGCGGGTTCTGCTGGGGGCGGTTCTGCCCCGGGCAGATCCACCCCGGCGGATCCCGCGCGGCTCACGCTCGAGCGTGGGAACGCTCAACCCGCACATCCGTGCGCGAGCCCGCACATCGATGGTGCGCGGATGTGTGGGCTCGGGCTCGGATCAGTGGTCTCGCACGCGCGAGGGGACGGAGCGGGGACCCGGTGCCACTTCACGCGGCGTCCGGCCCCTTCGGATCACTCCCACTCGATGGTCCCCGGGGGCTTGGAGGTCACGTCGAGGACGACCCGGTTGACGTCCCGCACCTCGTTCGTGATGCGATTCGAGATGCGCGAGAGCACGTCGTAGGGAAGACGCGTCCAGTCGGCCGTCATCGCGTCCTCGCTCGACACCGGGCGCAGCACGATCGGGTGGCCGTAGGTGCGGCCGTCACCCTGCACACCCACCGAGCGCACGTCGGCGAGGAGCACCACAGGGCACTGCCAGATCTCACCGTCCAGGCCCGCGCGCGTCAGCTCCTCGCGAGCGATGGCGTCGGCGTCCTGCAGAATCGCGAGGCGGTCAGCGGTGACCTCACCCACGATCCGGATGCCGAGGCCGGGGCCCGGAAACGGCTGCCTCGAGACGATGACCTCCGGCAGGCCGAGCTCGCGGCCGATCGCGCGGACCTCGTCCTTGAAGAGCGTCCGCAGCGGCTCGACGAGCTCGAACTGCAGGTCTTCCGGCAGGCCCCCGACGTTGTGGTGGGACTTGATGTTCGCGGTGCCGGTGCCACCGCCGGATTCGACGACGTCGGGGTACAGCGTCCCCTGCACGAGGAAGCGGATCGGCTGGCCGTCGGCCGCCGCCTCGGCGACCAGGTCCCGCTCGGCCGCCTCGAACGTGCGGATGAACTCGCGCCCGATGATCTTGCGCTTCTGCTCGGGGTCGCTCACGCCGGCGAGCGAGGTGAGGAACTGCTCGCGGGCATCGATCGTGACGAGCCGGACTCCGGTGGAGACGACGTAGTCGTTCTCGACCTGCTCGCGTTCGCCCTTGCGCAGGAGCCCGTGGTCGACGAACACGCAGACGAGCTGGTCGCCGACGGCCTTGTGCACGAGCGCCGCCGCGACGGCCGAGTCGACGCCGCCGGACAGGGCGCACAGCACGCGGCCGTCACCGACCTGCTCGCGGATGCGCTTGACCTGCTCGGCGATGACGTTGCCGCTGTTCCAGTCGGCGGGCAATCCGGCGGCTCGGTGCAGGAAGTTCTCGATCACCCGCTGGCCGTGGTCGGAGTGCTTGACCTCGGGATGCCACTGCACGCCGTACAGGCGCCGCTCGTCGCTCCCGAACGCCGCGACGGGCGTCGCCGTCGTCGATGCGAGCACGTCGAAGCCCTCGGGGGCACGCGATACCTGGTCGCCGTGGCTCATCCAGACGTTCTGCGCCGCGGGCTGCCCGCCCAGGAGCACGCCGCCGTCGCCCGACAGCGAGGCATCCGTCGCCCCGTACTCGCGAAGCCCCGTGTTGGCGACCTCGCCACCGAGCGCCTGCGCCATGACCTGGAAGCCGTAACAGATGCCGAGCGTCGGCACGCCGAGGTCGAACACCCCCTCGTCCAGTGAGGGCGCGCCCTCTTCGTACACCGACGACGGTCCGCCCGACAGGATGATGCCGACCGGGTTCTTGGCGGCGATGTCGGAGGCCGACGCGGTGTGCGGCACGATCTCGCTGTAGACGCCGGCCTCGCGGACGCGCCGGGCGATCAGCTGTGCGTACTGGGCGCCGAAGTCGACGACGAGGACGGGGCGCTGGGAGGTCTCGGTCTGCTCGGTCAACGGGTGCTTTCTGTCAGATGAGCGGCTGGTCGCGCTCGGTGGGAATCGCCTGCGTCAGCGTCGAGTGCTTCGCGAGAACGTGCGTCTCGCCCGCCTCGCGCTCGGCGAGGTAGCTCTTGACCTCGCGGCCCACGCGCGCTTCGAGGAAGAACGACAGGAACGGAACGACACCCCCGGCCGCGAGCAGCAGGAAGCGCGTGAAGTGCCACCGCATGAGGCTCCACACGCGGAAGCACGAGAAGAGGTAGACGACGTAGAACCAGCCGTGCGCGACGAGGATGCCGAGCGAGAGGTTGAAGCCGTCGCCGGTCGACTCGAGGCCCTCGGGACCCTCTACGACCGGCGCGAACCACAGGAGGCCCCCCGACCCACCGAGGAACAGCTCGTAGCCGAGCAGGTACTTGGCGATCATCTCGGCGCACAGGAGCAGCAGCATCGTGCCGGTGATGACCGAGCAGATCTGGTAGAACCTCAGCGCACCGCGGATCGCCGGGAAGGAGGCGAGTTTCGGGGCGGCGGGCATGGACTCCAGTTTAGCGGCCGGATGCCTCGTCCCCGCCCGGACGGAGGGCGCGGGCGTCCCCGCGAGCAGGAGCGGGAAGGCGCAGCACGACCTCGCGCGCAGCCTGGATGGCCTGGAAGATCGCGCCGGTGGAGACGACGTCGGCACCGAGGCTCGACCCGACGATCACGGGCGCGGGAAGGTCGACCCGCTCGGGCAGCTGCCGCGTCGCCACCTCGATGAGCTGCTGGGCGCCTTCCGAGATCGCGCCGGAGACGATGATGCGCGACGGATCGAAGAAGCTGTTGATCACGGCGGCGATCGTCGCGAGCATGCCGCCGATCCGCTCCACGATACGCGAGGCATCCGGATCCCCGTCGCGTGCGAGCTCGAGGACCGTCCGGCCGGTGATTTCGTCCGTGCGGAGGCGCGACAGAGGAGACTGTGCGGAGACCTTCCCGTGGCGGACGTCAGCCTTCGCGTGCTCGGCGAGGCGGTAGCCGAGGCCCCACGCTCCGCCGACGGCTTCGACGTAGTCGAACCCGGCCATCTCTCCGGTTCCACCGTGCGCACCGCGCAGCACGCGACCGTCGATGACGACGCCGGCGCCCATCCGCTCGCCCGCGAGGAGCGCGACGTAGTTCGCGTGGCCGCGACCCGCGCCCACAGCGCCCTCCGCGACCGCCGCCAGCGATGCATCGTTCATCACCTCCACCGCCGGCACGGCGGGAAACGCGTCACGCAGCCCGGGATTCATACGCGCCCAGAAACCGTCCCGGCCCGCGGGCGAGACGCCGTCGACGTCGACCGGTGCAGGCACTCCGATGCAGAGAGCGACCACCTGATCCATCGCGATGCCCGCTTCGGCCAGCACATCGTCGACCGCGCGCTGCACCGCCGCGAGCCTCGATTCCGCCCGGTCGTCCGCCGGCCGGAGAGTCGCGTGGTGGCTGGCGAGGACGCCGCCCACCAGATCGGCGACGGTGGCCGTCACGTGCGCGCGACCGGCGTCCACGCCGATCACCGCACGGAACCCGGCATCGAGCTGGAAGCGTCGAGCCGGGCGCCCCTTGCGGTACTCGCCCGCAGTGCGCGCGTTCGGGAGCTCTCGGACGAGTCCCCGGTCGATGAGCTCGTCGATGAGATCGATCGTCGTGGAGCGGGTGTAGCCCACCGCCATGGCGTCGGTCGCCGTGAAGGGCCCGGCATCCCACAGGAAGGACAGCACGGCACGAAGACTCTCGGCCCGAGTGGGCCCCGAATCGGTCAGCGCGTTCGACATCGCTCTTGATCTTTGCCTGGGATGGGTGGAAGATGAGTATAGCAGAGTTGATTCGCGCAGTTGATCTAATAGCCGAACCAATAGCGTCTTTCCCGACGGGCAGAAGGGACGATGAAGTGCCTGCAGCTGGAAATCGACCGATTCGAATAGGAGGGCTTCTCCTCTCGCTCGCCCTCGTCGGCGGCGGCCTCGCGGGCTGCAGCTCGGACGGCCGGGAGACCGTCCGGTTCGCGTTCGCGAAACCCGAGGCCATCCCGTACATGCGGGAGCTGGTGAAGACCTACAACGCGTCTCAGGACGAAGTGAACGTCATCCTCGACACGTCCGGAGTGGACGCCTTCTCGGCCGGTTTCGTGCGGGGAGACCCGCCGGACATCGGGCTGAACAACTACAACCAGGAGACGGCGCGCTTCATCCAGCGCTGCGCGATGTCGGACATCTCCGACACGCAGGCGGCTCAGAGCGTGCGCGAGGATCTGAAGCCCTTCATGGACCAGTTCGGCGTGTGTCCGGGCCGCACGAGCGCGATCCCGTACTCGATCATGGGCGCGGCGGTCATCTACAACGTGCAGATCTTCGAGGACAACGACCTGGAAGTGCCGACGACGTGGGACGAGCTGATCGAGGTCTGCGAGACGCTCGAGGCAGCGGGGGTCACCCCGTTCTACGCGACCTTCGCCGACAACTGGACCATCGGGCAGGGATGGTACGACTACAGCGTCGGCGGCATGATCGACACGCTCGCCTTCTTCGAGGACCTCGCGGAAGAGGGTGTGAACGTCGGCCCCGACTCCCCCGTCTCGTTCCAGAAGGATCAGGCCGAGCCCGTCGACAAGATGCTCGAACTGGCGCAGTACGTCAACAGCGACGCTCCCAGCCGCACCTACGGGGACGGCAACACGGCGATGGCCAAGGGCGAGGGCGCGATGTACATGCAGGGCCCGTGGGCGTTCGGCGAGATCGCCAAGGCGGCCCCCGACCTCGAGCTCGGGATGTTCCCCCTGCCGGTGACGAACGACCCGGACGACCTCAAGGCGCGCATCAACATGGACCTCGCCGCGTGGATCCCCGAGGCCTCCGAGCACAAGGAAGCCGCACGGGAGTTCCTCGAGTACCTCTACCAGCCGGAGATCATCCAGTCGTACAACGAATCGCAGCTGGGCTTCCTGCCCACGAAGAACGCGCCGCCGGTGACGGACCCGCGCATCATCGGCCTCCAGGAGTACATCGACGCCGGCGAGATGTACCAGGGTTCGACGCAGCTCGTGCCCCGAGCCATCCCGATCATGAACTACACGCAGGCCATCATGCTAGGCAGCGATCCGCAGCGGATCCTCAGCAACATCGACGCCGACTACGCGCGGCTCGCTTACCGACAGCAGTGACCGGGAACGAAGGAGTCCCCCATGGCAACCACCACGACTGCGGCGACCACGACGACGATCGTCACGCAGAATAGGCGACGATCGGGACAGGCGCGGCCCCGAGGCCGCGTCGACGGCCTCTACTACTGGTTCCTGATCCCCACCCTGGTCCTGTTCACGCTGGCGATCACCGTGCCGGCCGTGATCGGCATCTTCTTCAGCTTCACGAACTCCATCGGCCTCGGCGAGTGGAAGTTCATCGGGCTGACGAACTACATCTCCATGTGGAGCGACCCGCTCATCCTCCAGAGCTACCTCTTCACATTTGGGTTCTCGCTCGTCACGGTCGTGGCCGTGAACGTCATCGCTCTGCTGCTGGCGGTGGGGCTGACGTCGCAGATCCGGCTGAAGACACCGCTGCGGACGATCTTCGTGATCCCGATGGTGATCTCGGCGATCATCATCGCCTTCGTCTTCAAGTTCCTGTTCTCCAACTCGCTGCCGGCCTTCGGGACGATCTCCGGCATCGCCTGGCTGCAGGAGAGCATCCTGGCCAAGCCGGACTGGGCGTGGCTGGCGATCGTGATCGTCACCGCCTGGCAGGCGATCCCGGGCGCCCTGCTCATCTACATCGCGGGTCTTCTCTCGATTCCCGGGGACGTCTACGAAGCGGCCGACATCGACGGGGCCTCCAAGTTCCAGCAGCTCACGCGCATCACGATCCCGCTCATGGTGGGGTACATCGTGATCAACGTGATCCTGGGCTTCAAGGGATTCCTGAACGCGTACGACGTCATCAAAGGCCTCACCGGCGGCGGTCCCGGCACCTCGACGTACAGCATCGCCATGACGGTCGTCTCCGGACTCACGACGGGCGACTACGCCTACCAGATGGCCAACGCGACCGTCTTCTTCATCATCACGCTGCTCATCGCCCTCCTCCAGCTCTCGATCACGCGCGGAAGGAACTCCCTCTGATGTCTGTGCAACCAGCCCTCGTCGTCGAAACGGTCGAGGCCACCGAGGTACTCGAGGGCGTCGCGCCGCAGCGCTCCTCGAGCCGGGTCCGCATGGAGCGGGTCAACTGGACCGCGACCATCATCCTGGTCCTGTGCGCGATCACGGTCATCCTGCCGCTTTACGTCACCGTCATGATGGCGTTCAAGACCAGCGAGCAAGCGGTGGACGGGAACGCATTCTCGCTGCCCTCGCCCTGGAGCATCGAGGGGTTCGTGACAGCCTGGAACCTCACCAACTTCCCGATGGGCGCGGCGATGTCGGTGCTGGTGACGGCGGGCGTCGTGACGGCGACGATCTTCCTCGCGGCGTTCGCCTCGTACGCGATCGTCCGCAACTGGGACCGCAAGCTCTTCCGGTTCTCGTTCTTCTACCTGCTCGCGGCGATGTTCATCCCGTTCCCGGTGGTCGCGTTGCCGCAGGTGCAGATGACGGGGCTCGTCGGGCTGGCCAACCCCGCCGGCGTGATCATCCTCGCGACGATGTTCCAGCTGAGCTTCAGTGTGCTGCTGTTCACGGCCTTCCTCCGCTCGATCCCGTTCGAGCTGGAGGAGAGCGCGCGCATCGACGGCGCCACCACCTGGCAGACCTTCTGGCACATGATCTTCCCGCTCTTGTCGCCGATGAGCGCGACGATCGGCATCTTCGCGTTCCTCTACGCGTGGAACGACTTCATGATGCCCTCGCTGATCATCGCCGACCCGGCCCTGCAGACCCTGCCGGTGCTCAACTCGCTCTTCCAGTCGCAGTTCAGCAACAACTACAACGTCGCCTTCGCGTCCTATCTGATGGCCATGGCTCCGGCGATCATCGTCTACCTGTTCACCCAGCGATGGGTGATGGAGGGCGTGACCCAGGGCGCGGTGAAGGGCTGATCCGGTGACGACGACGGAAGGCGTTTCCACGAAGAGCCGTGCCGTGCCGGAAGAGGGGCCCCCGTGGTGGCGCCAGGCGGCGGTGTACCAGGTCTACCCGCGCAGCTTCGCCGATGCGGACGGTGACGGGCTCGGCGATCTGCCGGGAGTGACGTCCCGGGTCGACTACCTCGCCGAGCTCGGCATCGACGCGGTGTGGCTGAGCCCGTTCTATCCCTCCGAACTGGCCGACGGCGGCTACGACGTGGCGGATTACCGCGACGTCGACCCGCGTCTGGGAACCCTCGCCGACTTCGACGCGATGACCGAGGCGCTGCACGCACGAGGCATCAAGGTCGTCGTCGACATCGTCCCCAATCACACCTCGGATCAGCACGCGTGGTTCCGAGAGGCCCTCGCCGCCGGTCCGGGCTCGGCGGCGCGGGATCGGTACATCTTCCGCGATGGGAAGGGAGCCGATGGACAGGAGCCGCCGACCGACTGGGAGTCCCTGTTCGGCGGCTCGGCGTGGGAGCGCGTTCCCGACGGACAGTGGTATCTGCACCACTTCGCCGTGGAGCAGCCGGACCTCAACTGGGACAACGAGGACGTCCGCGCCGACTTCGTGCGCACCATCCGCTTCTGGTCCGACCGAGGGGTGGACGGGTTCCGCATCGATGTCGCCCACATGCTGACCAAGGACCTCACCGAACCCCTTCCCTCGCGCGACGAACTCGCCGCCATGCCCGTGGACGGGCAGCACCCCGTGCTCGACCGCGACGACGTGCACGAGATCTACGCCGAATGGCGAAGCGTCTTCAACGAGTACGACCCGCCGCGCACCGCGGTGGCCGAAGCGTGGGTGGACCCCTCCCGCGTGCCGCTCTACGCGAGTCCCGAGAGCCTCGGACAGGCCTTCAACTTCGAGCTGCTCGAGGCGGACTTCGACGCCGACCAGTTCCGCCGCATCGTGACCGACAACCTCGCCCTCGCGGCGAAGTCCGGGTCGTCGACCACGTGGGTGCTGTCGAACCACGACGTCGTCCGGCACGCCACCCGGTACGGCCTGCCCGATCCGGGGCGCGGCGCCGACGGCCGGCCCGCCCGCCGGCACGGCAACGAGTGGCTGCTGTCGGGCGGCGCGCAGCCGGTCCTCGACCGCTCGCGCGGACTCCGGCGGGCTCGGGCCGCCGCGCTGTTCGTCCTCGCGCTGCCCGGCGCTGCCTACCTGTACCAGGGCGAGGAGCTGGGCCTGCACGAGGTCGCCGAGATCCCGGAGGCGCAGCGCCAGGATCCGACCTTCTTCCGCCGGCCCGGGGAAGACCTGGGGAGGGATGGATGCCGCGTCCCGCTGCCCTGGACCGCTTCGGGATCATCCTTCGGCTTCGGTGGCGGCGGCGCGCACCTGCCTCAGCCCGACTGGTTCGGGGAGCTCGCCGTGGATGTGCAGGAGCACGATCCGCACTCCACCCTCCGGCTCTACCGGCGGGCGCTCCGGTGGCGCCATCGACTGCAGACGGACGAAGAGCTGGAGTGGCAGGACACCGGGCGACCCGACGTGCTCTCGTTCCGCAGGCCCAACGGATGGCTCGTGGTCACGAACTTCGGCACGGATGATTACGCGCTCGATGCGCCGGAGGCGATCCTCACGAGCGACGATGCGCCGATCGGGGTCGTGCCCGCCGAGACGACGGTGTGGATCTGGAGCGACCAGCCGCAGGACGCCGACGGCGACGCACGCTGACCGCGGCCGCTCCGGCTCGGACTCGACCGTCCCGCCGGACCGGGTTGGCGCAGACTCGCGCCGGTCCGCGTCAGGCCGTGGCGTCGCGGTCCTCCATCTCCTCGACCTCCTTCTCCCAGGCATCCTTCGCCAGGCGATACCACAGGTAGAAGGCGAAGCCGGCGAAGACCGCCCACTCGACCGCGTAGAAGATGTTGAGCCAGTTGACCCGCGATCCTTCGTCGGGCGGCGGGGAGGAGATGTCGTCGAGTCCCCCCGGCGCGGTCTGCGACGCGATGTACGGGCGGTAGACGTCGAGGCCCTCGGTGTCGTGCCACCAGCTGAGCAGCGCCGCCGGCGACATGCGGGTCATCGTCTGCGGATCGCTCCCCCGCGGAGGAGGCAGCGGGCCCTCGTCGGCGATGAGCCGACCGACCACCGTGACGGTCTCGGCCGACGGCGCCGCGGCATCCTGATCCAGCTGCTCGGCGGCGCGCCGGGCGGCCTCGGCGGTCGGCGCCCAGCCGACGGCCACGGCGACCGAGGTCGGTGCGGCGGGGTCGGCGAGCCGCAGCTGGCCGGTCACCCAGTACCCCTCGACCCCGTCGTTGAAGCGCGACTCGACGAGGAGGAAGTCGCCGGGCACCCATCGGCCCGAGGTCTCGACGAGCTGCCCGACCAGGGGCTCGGGCAGGTACTCGCCGGGCTCCGTCACCTCCGCCAGCGGCCGGACGACCTCGGTCGCGCCGGGAGGGGTGGGATCGGTGTCGATCGCCCGGCTGAGCTGCCATTGGCCGAGCCACGCGAAGATCCCCGCCACGACGAGGCACAGGCCGAGCATCGCGATCCAGCGTGGCCGGAGCATGACCTCGCGGAGGGTCGGCGGGAAGACCTCGGGCTCGCCGTCCTCGGAGAGCTCGTGGCGTTTCGTCTCGCTGCGCTCGCTCGACGACCGGTGTGGGGGCGTGGGGTCCGTCATCCGCCGCTGTAGGGCGCCACGACGACCTCGACGCGCTGGAACTCCTTGAGGTCGGAGTAGCCGGTCGTTGCCATGGACTTGCGAAGCGCGCCGATGAGGTTCGCCGTGCCGTCGGCGACGGGCGCCGGTCCGTAGAGCACCGACTCGAGGTTCACGAGCTGGTCGACCCTCATGCGGTGACCCCGCGGGAGCTTGGCGTGGTGCGCCTCGGGTCCCCAATGGAAGCCCTGGCCCGGGGCATCCGTCGCCCGCGCGAGCGCGACACCGAGCATGACGGCGTCGGCGCCCATCGCGAGCGCCTTGACGATGTCGCCCGAGGTGCCGACTCCGCCGTCGGCGATGACGTGGACGTACCGCCCGCCCGACTCGTCGAGGTAGTCGCGGCGGGCGCCGGCGACGTCGGCGACGGCCGTCGCCATGGGTGCGTGCACGCCGAGAGTGGCACGGGTGGTGGATGCTGCGCCTCCGCCGAACCCGACGAGCACGCCGGCGGCACCCGTGCGCATGAGGTGCAGCGCCGCCGTGTAGGTGGCGGCACCGCCGACGATGACGGGGACGTCGAGGTCGTAGATGAACTTCTTGAGGTTCAGCGGCTGGTCGACCGACGAGACGTGCTCGGCCGAGACCGTGGTGCCGCGGATCACGAAGAGGTCGACGCCGGCGGCGACGACCGTCTCGTATAGCTCCTGCGTGCGCTGCGGCGTCAGGGCGCCCGCGACGGTGACCCCGGCGTCGCGGATCTCGGCGAGACGATCGCGCACGAGCTCGGGCTTGATCGGCTCGGAGTACAGCTCCTGCATGCGCGCGGTCGCCGCCTCGTCGGAGAGCGAGGCGATCTCCGCGAGGAGCGGCTCGGGGTCGTCGTACCGGGTCCACAGGCCCTCGAGGTCCAGCACGCCGAGCCCGCCGAGCTGGCCGAGCATGATGGCCGTGCGCGGACTCATGACCGAGTCCATCGGAGCGCCGAGCACCGGGATGGCGAACTGGAACGCGTCGATCGACCAGGCGGTCGAGACATCCTCGGGATTGCGGGTGCGGCGCGAGGGCACCACCGCGATGTCGTCGAACGCGTACGCCCGACGGGCGCGCTTGGCGCGGCCGAGCTCGATGTCCATGCTCACGGTCCCAGCCTACCGGTGACCCTTTCCACGCCTCTGATCCACGGTCGTCGAGCCAGCGGAGCGAGTCTGCTCGGCGACCGATGCACCGGTCGTCGAGCGAGCGAAGCGAGACGGAACGCGCCGAGCCTGCGGGCGGCCTCGGCCTGCGCGGGCGGCGTCAGCGGGCGCGCGCCACTCGGCCCTCGTCCCACACCGGTTCCGGCGCCTCCCGTACGCGGCCGTCTGCGCCGAAGACGAGGAACCGGTCGAACGACCGTGCGAACCACCGGTCGTGCGTGACGCTCACGACCGTCCCCTCGAACCGCGCGAGCGCCTCCTCGAGCGCCTCGGCGGAGACGAGGTCGAGATTGTCCGTCGGCTCGTCCAGGAGCAGCAGCGTCGCGCCCGAGAGCTCCAGCAGCAGGATCTGGAAGCGGGCCTGCTGGCCGCCCGAGAGCGTGTCGAACGCCTGCTCCGCCTGGCGGACGAGCCCGTAGCGGTCGAGGGCGGAGCTCGCCGCATCCCGAGGCATGCCGGACCTCTCGGCATCGCCGCGATGCAGGATGTCGAGAAGGGTGCGGCCGGAGAACTCGGGATGCCGGTGGGTCTGCGCGAACCAGCCGGGCACGACCCGCGCGCCGAGGATAGCCCGGCCCGAGTGCGGCACGGGTTCCAGACCCGCCCCGACGGTCGTCACGTGGCCGAGCCGCGCATCGGGGTCGGTGCCGCCGCGGGCGAGGAGCCGGAGGAAGTGCGATTTGCCCGATCCGTTGGACCCGAGGACCGCCACGCGGTCGCCGAACCACACCTCGAGGTCGAAGGGCTGCATGAGGCCGGTGAGCTCCAGACGCTCCGCCACGACGGCGCGCTTTCCCGTCCGGGATCCGCGCAGGCGCAGCGCGAGCTCCTGCTCGGGCGGCCGCTCCTCGGGCGGGCCGGCGTCCTCGAAGCGGCGCAGCCGGGTCTGGGCCGCGCGGTACCGCGACGCGAAGCCGTCGTTGGCGGCGGCCTTGACCTTGAGGTCGGCGACGAGCGCCTTGAGCTTGGCGTGCTGCTCGTCCCAGCGGCGGCGCAGCTCGTCGAGGCGCAGCATCCGCTCCTCGCGTGCTCGGTGATACGTCGCGAAGCCGCCGCCGTGCACCCAGGCGGAGCTGCCGGCGGGGCTCGCTTCGAGCGTCACGATGCGGTCGGCGCCACGGGCGAGCAGCTCGCGGTCGTGCGAGACGAGGAGCACGGTCTTCGGCGTCTCGCGCAGGCGCTCCTCGAGCCAGCGCTTGCCCGGGACGTCGAGGTAGTTGTCGGGCTCGTCGAGCAGCAGCACCTCGTCGGGGCCGCGAAGCAGCGCCTCGAGCGCGAGACGCTTCTGCTCGCCGCCCGAGAGGGTCGAGAGGTCGCGGAACCGGGCACGGGAGTACGGGATGCCGAGCGCGGCGATCGTGCAGGTGTCCCAGACCGTCTCGTGCTCGTAGCCGCCGGCCTCGGCGTAGTCGGCGAGCGCGGTCGCGTACGCCATCTGCGCCTCGAGGTCGTCGTGCTCGATCAGGGCGTTCTCGGCCGCCTCGAGCCGCCGCGCGGCCGCGGCGATGCGGGCGGGCGCGACCTCGACCAGCAGATCGTGCACGGTCTGGTCGGCGCCGCCGTGGCCGATGAACTGGTCCATGACGCCGAGGCCGCCGCCGATCGAGATGGATCCCTGATCGGGCGGGACCTCGCCGCGGATCATCCGCAGGAGCGTGGTCTTGCCGGCGCCGTTGGCGCCGATGAGCGCCGTCGTCGACCCCGCGCCGACGCGGAACGACACGTCGTCGAGCAGCTGACGCCCGTCGGGCAGCGCGAGCGAGACGCCGTTGACGTCGATGTGCCCCACGTGTCCCTCCGTCCGCCCCGGCGAGCGCGGAGCCGACCAGCCTACCCCGTCGGCGTGGCCCACCGGAGCGTGAAGAGTCGAGGTCCGGGGGTCGAGTCGAGCTCCACCCGGGCTCGACTCGCCCCCGGAAGCTCGACTCGCGGGAAGAAGGGGCGCCGGGCGGGGTCGCGCCGAGCCGCGGCGGCGCGGCGGCGCCGGGCGGGGCGGGGTCAGGCCGCAGGAGCGGCGTAGCGGCCCGAGCGCACCGCGCGATCGCGCGCCTTCGCCGCCTCCTGCTCGCGGTTCTTCGGCGGCACCGTCGCGACGAGGTCGTCGAGGAGATGCTGCGTGATGTGCTCGATCTCGTGCACGGCGCGCTCGAAGGCCTCCGCATTCGCCTTCGACGGCTTCGTCGTGCCCGCGATCTTGCGGACGTACTGGAGCGCGGCGGCGTGCACTTCCTCGCTGGTCGCGGCCGGCTCGAAGTTGTGGAGGGTGTGGATGCTGCGGCACATGCCCCCGACGATACGCCCGCCCCCGCTCAGCCGACCAGGGTCACCAGGGCTCGTCTCCGCGCGGTGCGACGTCGAGGATGTGCGGCAGCTCCGTCGGAAAGCACGTGCGGAACAGCTCGGTGATGCTCGGGTCGGACCCGTAGTCGTCGACGAGGCGCATGCCGATCATGACGTTGATGAGCATCCCCTCGGCGAGGAACATGCGGGCCTCCTCGGCGTCGAGGCCCGCCTCCTCCCGGAAGAACCGCCAGACGGCCGCGAATCCGCGGCGGGCGGCGGGACCGATGACGGGGTGGCCGCCCAGCAGCCACGCGTGCGAAAGGGTCTGGTGCAGCCCGCGCACGGTCAGGAGGTCGACGTACGCCTGGCCGATCCGCTTCGAGACGGGTCGGTCGGACCCCTCCTCCTCCAGCGCCTCCCGGAACACCCGCATCAGCTCGTCCAGCGACTCCTGCATCGCGGCCAGGAACAGGCTCTCCTTCGACCCGAAGAGGCGGACGACGTAGGGCTGGCTGACGCCCGCCGTGCGCGCGACGTCATCCGTCGTCGTGCCCTCGTACCCGCGGGCGCCGAACACGGCGATGGCGGCTTGGATGATCTGCTCCCGACGCTCCTCGGAGCTCATCCGCCGGGCCGTGGTCTCCCGTCGTGACGCAGTCACCTGATGATCCGGACTCATGGTTGACATGTTATCAGTCGATTACTACATTGTCAGGGCAACCGAAGTAATCATTCGATTACAACTCATTCGAAGGAGCCTTCCGTGACCGCCGTGCTCACCCCCGCCCCGCCACGCAGACGCGCCTTCGGGCTCGTCGTCGCAGCGGCATCCGTCCCCATGTTCATGGCGACCCTCGACAACCTCGTGATGACCAACGCCCTCCCCGTGCTCCACACCGAGCTCGGGGCGAGCGTCGAGCAGCTGCAGTGGTTCGTCAACGCCTACACGCTCGCGTTCGCGAGCGCCATCCTCGTGGCCTCGGCGCTGGGCGACCGGTTCGGGCGTCGTACGGTCTTCATCGCGGGCATCATGATCTTCGGCGTCGGGTCGGTGCTCGCCGCGCTCAGCACCGATCCTGCGCAGCTCATCGCGGCGCGGGCGCTGCAGGGCTTCGGCGGCGCGGGCGTGATGCCGCTCTCCCTCGCTCTCATCTCGGGCGGGGTGGCGCCGGAGCGCCGACCTCTCGCGATCGGGATCTGGGGCGGCATCTCGGGCCTCGGCGTCGCGGTCGGCCCCCTCGTCGGCGGAGCCGTCATGGAGGGGTGGAACTGGCAGGCCATCTTCTGGATCAACATCCCCGTCGCGATCGTCGCCATCCCCTTCGCCTTCTTCGCGCTCAACAACGATTTCGGCGCCCGCGCCCGGGTCGACGTCGTCGGCGCCGTGCTGGCAGCGGTCGGCGTCCTCGCCCTCGTGCACGCCATCGTCCGCGGCAACGACGACGGATGGTCGTCGGCCGGCGTGATCGCCGAGATCGCGGTCGGCGCGGCGCTCCTCGTCGCATTCGTGCTCTGGCAGCTCCGGGCGAGCTCACCGCTCGTTCCACTGCGTCTCTTCCGCGACCGGTCGTTCACGCTCACGAACGTCGTCGGATTCGGGTTCAGCTTCGGCACGTTCGGCGCCGTCTTCATCCTCATCCAGTACATGCAGGTCGTGCAGGGCTCGACGCCGCTCGAGGCGGCTGTGCAGACGACGCCGTGGACGCTCGCGCCCATGTTCGTCGCCCCGATCGCGGGGATCATCGCACCCCGCGTCGGCACGCGCCTTCTCATGATCCTGGGCCTCGTGCTGCAGGGCGTGGCGCTGGCCTGGATCGGGCTGACGATGTCGGCGACCCTCGACTACGTCCAGCTCATCGCGCCGTTCATCCTCGCCGGCGTCGGCATGGGCCTTGTCTTCGCGCCCTCGGCCACCGCTCTCCTCACGACGCTCGGCGTGGTCGATCACGCCAAGGCGTCGGGCGTGAACTCCACGGTCCGCGAGATCGGCCTCGCCCTCGGCACCGCCGTCATGACCGCGGTCTTCGTCGGCGCGGGCGGCGCGCTGCAGCCCGACCTCTACGTCGACGCGGCCCGACCCGCCGTGCTCACGGGAGCGGCCGTGCTCTTCGTGGCCGCGCTGGCGGCGCTGTGGCTCCCCTCGGGCCGCGCCGCGCGTGAGGAGACGGACCGGGCGGATGCCTCGGCCACGAGCCCCGCGTCCTCGGCGCTTCCCAGGGAAGGTGTGGGGACGGTCGACCCCGACAAGGAGCTCGTCGGGGCCTGACCGCGCTCCGCCGACGATCACCGAGCAGGGCCCCGACGTGTCGGGGCTCTGCCCGTACCCGCCCCGGAGACGCGCCGCCTCAGTCTCCGGGCGTGACCCGCGTCCGTGAGCGGCGCTGGAGCACGCGTGTCAGGGGCTCGTTGAAGACGAACGCGAGAAAGCCCCAGGATCCGACCCACGGCGCGAGGACGACGGCGACCGCCGCGCAGATCACGGCGCTCAGCCCCGCCAGACCCTCCGCGTGGGCGTCGTCCTTCGCCTCGTCGCGGAGCAGATGTCCGTCGCGGGCCGAGGCCCATAGGAACGACAGGAAGCCGAGCAGGGCCGCGAAGAAGAAGTTGATGGGAAGCAGCATCCGTCCCGCGTAGAACTCCGAGTACTCGGCGACGAGGCTTGTCGTGAACGGGATCAGCACGATGAACAGCAGGCGGACGTTGTTCAGCCAGAGCAGCCCGCCGTCGACGCGGGCGATCTCGCGCCACTGCTGCAGATGGATGACCCACATCATGCTGAGCAGACCGAAGCTGATGACGAACGCCAGGAAGCTGTCGCGCATGTCGGCGAGCGCTTCCCACATCTCGGCGTCGCTGCCGATCCGCCCGAACGCGTTCGTCGTGAGGTCGAGCACGAGCAGCGTCGCGGCGATCGCGAAGACGCCGTCGGTGAAGGCCTCGACGCGCGTCGTCGAGAACGTCCGTGCCGGCTGCACCCTCGCCATGCCCTCAGGCTAGCGAGGGCGGCCGCCGTTGCCCCTTACGAACCTCGGAGAATCGGACGAAGTTCGGACCGACGGACCGGGAAACTCCGAACCTCGTGCGCAGCTCCGGAGTTCGCGTCTGGATGGCGGAGCTCAGCCGGCCGCGTGCAACCCCGCGGCGAGCGCGCGGCGGATGATCGCCTCGACGGCCGGCCAGTCATGGACGATCTGGGCGTAGCTGAATCGGAGGACGGTGTAGCCGCGGAGCCTGAGCTCTGCATCCTGTGCGAGGTCGCGGGTGCGCGCCGCGCTCGTCGAGTGGAACTCGAACCCGTCGATCTGCAGCACCAGACGCTCCCCGATGAGCAGATCGACGAGATGCCCCGCGATCTTGACCTGCTGCCGCACCCGGATGCCCCAGCGGGCGAGCGGCGCGACGACGAGCGTCTCCAGGCCGGAGTCGGAAAGGCCGGTGACCTCCTGCGCCAGCTCACGGGCGACCGGCCGCCGCCACTGGACTGATCGGAGGTACTCAGGAGCCAGCCGCTCGGTGCGGGCCGCCGACTCCCACAGCAGTCGGGCGACCTCGGGTGGCTGGCACACGGCGATGTGCGCAAGCGCGTCTTCGATGGTGCCGACAAGAACACGTCCGGGCGAGGGGGCGATCGGCTGCGTCCAGTGCAGGACCCCCTCCCAGTCCTGCCCGAGACGAGCGGACCCGGCGCGAGGATCGAGATGCAGGTGCGGGCGGGAGTCGATGGCCGGAGGCATCCACCACCCGCGCCGGCGCGCCAGCGAGACGCATGACACACGGCCACCGGCCCGCGCCGCGAGGACGAGGCCGGGATCGGCCGTCGGCAGCGCGATCCAGGCTCGCCGGATCAGCTCCGCCGACCCCGTCCGCACGAATGCCCGTATGCGGGTGACGGGGATCCCGGCGCGGACGAGCGCCTCGCGGTGCGCGATCCCGTCCCGGGCGGCCAGCCACGCGCCTATTCCTGCAGCGTCCACCATCCCGCGATCTTGGGCCGGGCGGGACGGCCCCCTCCACCGTCGGCGTCCGATCCGTGGATGGATGCCGCACCGCGGCTCCTGTCGAGGAGACGGCGCCGAGGCATCCCTCGACGAAGCTCGGAGGTGTGCACGAAGTTCGGACCGGAACGCACGAGAAGTCCGAATCTCGCGCGAATCTCCGAAGTCGCCGCAGGAGGCGAGGCCGCTCAGCGCTTGTAGTTCGGTGCCTCGACGACAATCTGCACGTCGTGCGGGTGCGACTCCTTGAGTCCTGCGGCGGTGATGCGGACGAACTTGCCCTTGGCCTTCAGCTCGTCGATGGTGCGCGCGCCGACGTAGAACATCGACTGACGCAGGCCCCCGACCAGCTGGTAGGCGACCGCCGACACGGGGCCGCGGTACGCGACCTGTCCCTCGATGCCCTCGGGGATGAGCTTGTCGTCGCTCGGGACGTCCGCCTGGAAGTACCGGTCCTTCGAGTACGAGGTCTTCTTGCCGCGCGTCTGCAGCGCACCGAGCGAGCCCATGCCGCGGTACTGCTTGAACTGCTTGCCGCCCTGGAAGACGATCTCACCCGGCGACTCGTCGGTGCCGGCGAGGAGCGAGCCGAGCATGACGGTGTCGGCACCGGCGACGAGCGCCTTGGCGATGTCGCCCGAGTACTGCAGACCGCCGTCGGCGATGACGGGGACGCCCGCTTCGCGCGCGGCGAGGGAGGCCTCATAGATCGCGGTCACCTGCGGCACACCCACACCGGCGACGACGCGCGTGGTGCAGATGGAGCCGGGGCCGACGCCGACCTTGACAGCATCCACCCCCGCGTCCACGAGCGCCTGGGCGCCCTCGCGCGTGGCGACATTGCCGCCGATGACGTCGATGTGGGAGAACGACGGGTCGCCCTTGAGGCGGCGGACCATGTCGAGGACGCCGGCCGACTGCCCGTTCGCGGTGTCGACGACGATGACGTCGACCCCCGCGTCACGCAGCGCCTCGGCGCGCTGCCAGGCGTCGCCGAAGAAGCCGATGGCGGCGCCGACGCGGAGGCGGCCGTGCTCGTCCTTGGTGGCGAGGGGGTACTTCTCGCTCTTGTCGAAGTCCTTGATGGTGATGAGGCCCGCGAGCGTGCCGTCCTCGTCGATGAGGGGCAGCTTCTCGACGCGGTGCTGCGCGAAGAGGGCGATGACCTCGCCGGCGCTGATGCCGACGCGCCCCGTCACGAGGTTCTCGGTCGTCATGACGTCGCGGACCTTCGTGGTCTGCCGCTCGAAGCCCGACACGAACCGCATGTCGCGGTTCGTCACGATCCCCACGAGGTGGTTGTCCTCGTCGATGACGGGCAGTCCCGAGATGCGGTACTGCGCGCACAGCGCGTCGACCTCCTCGATCGTGGCCTCGGGCGTCGTCGTGATGGGGTCGGTGATCATGCCGGACTCGCTGCGCTTGACGCGATCCACCATCGCCGCCTGCTCCTCGATGGACAGGTTGCGGTGGATGATGCCGATCCCGCCCTCGCGCGCGATGGCGATGGCCAGGCGCGCCTCGGTGACGGTGTCCATCGCGGCCGAGAGCAGAGGAGTGGCGACGGTGATCCGCCGCGTCACACGAGACGACGTGTCGGCCTCACTCGGGATGACGTCGGTGTGCCCGGGCAGCAGCAGGACGTCGTCGTACGTGAGTCCGACGAAGCCGAAGGGGTCGTTGTGCTCCATGGTTCTCCTGCGCGTGGCTCGCGCGTTGCTCGGGGTGGACGACGACGGCCGGTGCGCAGGGCGCGCCGTACTCGATTCTAAGCGGCGGAGCCTGGGAAACATTCCCGAGAGCAGGCCCCGCGGGGCACCGGCAGGGCGCCGATCGCGCGAGAGTCCGGGCGCTTCGTGCGCGAAACACGCGCGACACATTACGCTCGTACCGTCGTTCATCACGGCCGATGCGACCCGGAAGCTTCGGTGCGCTGTGCCGGACGGGAGGTTTTGTGGGTCCTACGACTGTGACCGCGGGGCGTTCGATGCGCTGGGTGGTTGTCGTCGCGGCTGCGCTGCTGGCAGCTGCGATGGTCTTCTTCTCATCGCCGGCGAGCGCCTTCGCGGCGGAAGCACCCGATACGCCCGGCGGTGATCAAGAGGCGACCGACTACTACTTCGGCGGCCGTATCGAGTTCGAGGGCGACCCCGTCCCCGATGTCGTGATCTCGATCTCGGGCAACGGCTTCGACGGAGAGACGGTGACGGATGCCGAGGGCCGCTGGCGCCTGTACGTCCCCGAGAAGGAGGACTACGTCATCACCGTCGACGAGGAGACGCTTCCGGAGGGCGTCATCGTCGACCCCGCACAGCTCCCCGAAACGCTCGAGCCGGTGCAGGGCACGACCGCGTCGTTCGAGGCATCCTTCGGTCTGACCAACACCGCGATCATCAACCTGTTCCTCGGCGAGGGCGAGCGCCAGACGCAGTCCTTCGCCGATCAGCTGCTCGTCCGCTTCGTGAACGGCCTCAACTTCGGCCTCCTGCTCGCCCTCGCGGCGATGGGCGCGGCGCTCATCTTCGGCACGACGGGCCTGTCGAACTTCGCCCACGGCGAGATGGTGACGTGGGGTGCCGTCGCAGCCCTGGTGTTCACGTCGTTCTGGAGCCTGCCGTTCTGGCTCGGCATCGCCCTCGCGATCGTCGCCGGCGGGCTCCTGGGACTCGCGCTCGATGCCGGGCTGTGGCGACCACTCCGGCGAAGAGGGCTCGGCGTCGTCCAGCTCATGATCGTGAGCATCGGCCTGTCCCTCGCACTGAGGTACACCTTCCAGTTCTTCATCGGCGGAGCGACGTACCAGCTGCCCGGCGCGAGCCCGCAGCCCATCCAGATCGGCCCGATCTCGCTGTCGTACATCGACCTGATCAGCATGGGCGTCTCGATCGTCGTGATCCTCGGAGTGGCGTACTTCCTCCTCGGCACCCGCATCGGCAAGGCGACGCGCGCGATCTCGGACAACCCGCAGCTGGCCTCGGCGTCGGGCATCAACGTCGACCGCGTCATCCGCATCGTCTGGATCCTCGCCGGTGCGCTCGCCGCCCTGTCCGGCATCCTGTGGGCGTACTTCCGGCCGGGTGTGCGGTGGGACATGGGCACGCAGATGCTGCTGCTGATCTTCGCGGCGATCACGCTCGGCGGTCTGGGGACGGCGTTCGGCGCCCTCCTCGGCTCGCTCATCGTCGGCATCGTGGTCGAGATGTCGACGCTGTGGATCCCGTCCGACCTCAAGTACGCCGGGGCGCTCGTCGTGCTGATCCTGATTCTGCTGATCAGACCTCAAGGTCTGCTCGGACGAAAAGAGAGGTTGGGCTAGCCATGGATTGGGGATCCATCTTCGGCAACACGCTGGGCTACCTGATCAGCCCGGTCACGATCGCGTACGCGCTCGCGGCCACCGGCCTGGCCGTGCACTTCGGCTTCGCGGGCCTGCTCAACTTCGGTATGGCCGGCTTCATGGCCCTCGGCAGCTACGGCTACGCGATCTCGATCCTGAGCTTCGGCGCCCCGTGGTGGCTCGGCATGATCGTCGGCATGATCATGGCGGCGCTGTTCGCCGTCCTGCTCGGCATCCCGACCCTGCGTCTGCGGGCCGACTACCTCGCCATCGTCACCATCGCCGCGGCCGAGATCGTGCGCCTGCTGTTCACGACGCAGGTGTTCGACGAGTGGACGAACTCGGCCGACGGCCTGGGCGGGTACCACGACAGCTTCCGGGCGGCGAACCCCTTCCCGCCCGGCACCTACGGCTTCGGCCCGTGGACGTTCAACGAAGTCGGCCTCTGGGTGCGCCTGTTCGGCCTCATCCTGCTCGGCCTGTCGATCCTGCTGGTGTGGTCGCTCATGCGCAGCCCCTGGGGCCGCGTGCTCAAGGGCATCCGCGAGGACGAGGACGCCGTCCGATCGCTCGGCAAGAACGTCTTCGCCTACAAGATGCAGGCCCTCGTCGTCGGTGGTGTCATCGGCGCCCTCGGCGGCATCGTCTACGTCCTGCCCTCGGCGGTCGTCCCGTCGAGCTACACGACGGCCCTCACGTTCTTCGTGTGGACCTGTCTGCTCCTCGGCGGTGCCGCCACGATCCTGGGTCCGTCGCTGGGCGCCGTGATCTTCTGGCTCGTGATGGCTCTGCTCGGCAACCTGCTCCCGGACCTCGCGACCGCCGGCATCCTGCCGATCAGCGACATCCAGGCGGGCACGCTGCGCTTCATCCTCGTCGGTGTCGCGCTCATGCTCCTTGTGATCTTCCGTCCCCAGGGCATCCTCGGCGACAAGAGGGAGATGACCTTTGTCAAGTAACAGCACCCCCAGCAACGACGGCCTGACGCCGGGCCCGGATCGGGATGCCTCGGCGCCCCGCCCGCACGAGGACCCCACCCCGCCCGACGTCGCCCGCGAAGCGGTGCCGAGCCACGAGCCGGCGGCGCCGGCCGCGGTGCCGACCGCCGCGCCGGCGTCGGAACCTGCACCCGTGACGGGAAGCGTCCGTCGTCCCAAGACGACCGGGCTCGCCAAGGGCGAGCCGACACCGGGCGTCGCGAAGGTCGACCCGATCATGGTCGTCGACAACGTGACGCGTCGTTTCGGCGGCTTGACCGCCGTCGACGTCGAGCACCTCGAGATCCCGCGGAACGCCATCACAGCGCTCATCGGACCCAACGGGGCCGGCAAGACGACGCTCTTCAACCTGCTGTGCGGCTTCGACAAGCCCAACTCGGGCACGTGGGAGTTCGACGGCAAGCGCCTGTCCGGCATCCCCGCGTTCAAGGTGGCGCGGATGGGGCAGGTCCGCACCTTCCAGCTGACGAAGGCGCTGTCGCTGCTCACGGTGCTCGAGAACATGAAGCTCGGAGCGACGGGCCAGCGCGGGGAACGGTTCTGGACGAGCTTCGTGCCGGGCTTCTGGCGCACGCAGGAGCGCGAGAACGAGCAGAAGGCCCGCGAGCTGCTCGCCCGCTTCAAGCTCGACGCGAAGGCCGACGACTTCGCCGCCTCGCTCTCCGGCGGTCAGCGCAAGCTCCTCGAGATGGCGCGCGCGCTCATGAGCGATCCGTCGTTCGTCATGCTCGACGAGCCGATGGCGGGCGTCAACCCGGCGCTCACCGAATCGCTCCTCGACCACATCCTCGACCTCAAGGACCTGGGGATGACCGTGCTCTTCGTCGAGCACGACATGCACATGGTCCGCCACATCGCCGACTGGGTCGTGGTCATGGCCGAGGGCAAGGTCGTCGCCGAGGGACCGCCCGACACCGTCATGGAGGATCAGGCCGTCATCGACGCGTACCTCGGCAGTCACCAGGACGTCGATCTCGGCGTCGTGACCGGCCGCATCGAGGGCGAGCTCGGCGCTGAGGGGCGCGAGCTCCTCGAGGAGATCCACGAGGAGCAGGAGCACTCGATCGACGAGGCGAACAAGGAGACCCGATGAGCATGCCTCAGGCCGCGGCCGCGCCGGCGGCGAAGTCCGACGAGATCGTCGTCGAGGTCAAAGACCTCCTGGCCGGCTACCTCCCGGGCATCAACATCATCAACAGCGCGAACCTCATCGCACGCAAGGGCGAGCTCGTGGGCATCATCGGCCCGAACGGCGCCGGCAAGTCGACGCTGCTGAAGTCGATCTTCGGGCTGGTCAAGGTGCGCGGAGGGGACATCACCGTCAACGGCGAGTCGATCGTGGGCCTGAAGGCCGACAAGCTCGTCAACCGCGGCGTCGCGTTCGTCCCGCAGACGAACAACGTCTTCCCCTCGCTGTCGATCGAGGAGAACCTCCAGATGGGGCTTTATCAGAACCCGAAGATCTACAGGGAACGCCTCGACTTCGTCACGGGCATCTTCGCCGAACTGGGCAAGCGCCTCAAGCAGCGGGCCGGCTCGCTCTCGGGCGGGGAGCGCCAGATGGTGGCGATGTCGCGCGCCCTCATGATGGACCCGTCGGTGCTCCTGCTCGACGAGCCGTCGGCCGGGCTCTCCCCCGTTCGCCAGGACGACGCGTTCATCCGCGTCTCGGACATCAACAAGGCGGGCGTGACGACGATCATGGTCGAGCAGAACGCACGTCGCTGCCTGCAGATCTGCGATCGCGGCTACGTGCTGGACCAGGGCCGCGACGCGTACGAGGGCACGGGACGCGACCTGCTCAACGACCCCAAGGTCATCGGCCTCTACCTCGGCACGCTGGGCGCCGACGGGGTCTGACTGGAACGAGTCCATACGAAGAAGAGCGGATGCGGC